>QOAL01000037.1 GCA_003978135.1 Thermodesulfatator sp. | reverse complement strand
CCTCTCCTCACCAGGTACATGCCAACAAGTCTAAGGCACCTGTGCTCCTGATTTCCCTGATAGCCGCATTGGTCATCCTGGCACTTGTCTGGTTTCTGTTTTTTCAGGACAATGGCCTCCAGATTCCTGGTTTCAACATGTTGACCGGGGGCTCAGAGCCTTCACAGAATTCTTCCATGGTTATTGATCACCCCGAACCAGCTCCTGGCCCCCAGATACTACTGGAACAGGAGGCTGAAAAAAACGATTCTTCTCCCGGCACAGTACTCAATGCTACCCGAGAGTCTCCTCAACAAGATATTCAGGAAAACACTTCCCATTAGCGGCCTTTTAATACTGAAGGCATGGCCCCTGTACTACTTTCAACACCGGCACTCGTAATCTCCACCAGCCAGCTGGGCGAATCGGATCTGTTGGTAACCCTTTTCAGCCTGAAGGCAGGGAAGCTCAAGGCAGTTGCCAAGGGGGCAAAGAGGAGCAAGAAGAGATTCATGAACGCCCTGGAGCCCTTTACGGAAATTATTGCCTCCCTGGCAAAAAGCAGGCCCCAGGCCATGTGGCGTCTTGATTCTGTCTCCATTTCTGACAATCACGAGACCATCAGGGCAGATTATCCACGGTTTGTCCTGGGCAACCTATGCCTTGAACTTATTGACCTATGGCACAAGGAAGAAGTTCAGGACAGAAATGCCTTTGATCTCACAAGATGGTATCTGGCAATGCTTGGAACCAGCCGCTCCCCGCTGGAGACAAGCCTGATTTTTCAGACAAGGTTACTGAAACACGCTGGACTCTTGCCGGAGCTTACTGTTTGCAGCAGTTGTGGCAATGTTCCTGCCACTGGGCCTGTATGTTATGCCCGAGGAACTGGTGAGATTTTCTGCAGGGAATGTAAAAATGACAGGCCTGGCAGCCTTAGTCTTGGTACGCTCAGGTGTCTTGAGTTTCTGTCATCCGCGGAATTTGCAAATATTGACAGGTTGAGGCTTGCTTCCTGGCAACTGGTGGAAGGGTGGCATTATATAAAGCACCTCCACTGTCACCATCTTGGCAGAGAGCCGGTTTCCTACAGGTTTGTTGAAATAGATAACAAGAAACAGAGGGTGAACGCATGATTCATGGAAACGGAGATATAGAAGGACGATTCGTTGTTGACCAGCTCAATGTCCAGGAAAGCTGGCGCCTTTTCAGGATTCTTGCCGAGTTTGTAGATGGATTTGAGGAAATGGCCAAGACCTATCCCGGCATCGCAATCTTTGGTTCTGCGAGGATCAAACCGGATGATACGTATTACCAGCTGGCTGAAACCATATCTCGAGGTCTTTCCAGGGAGGGCTATTCAATAATCACTGGCGGCGGACCCGGCGTGATGGAGGCTGCAAACAAGGGGGCATGGGAAGAGGGAGCCATTTCTGCCGGCCTTAATATAAAGCTGCCTCATGAGCAGCACCCCAACCCCTATGCCAACATAAGCCTGGACTTCAGGTACTTTTTTGTGAGAAAGGTCATGCTGGTAAAATATGCCGTGGCATTTGTGTGTTTGCCTGGTGGCTATGGAACCTTGGATGAATTTTCAGAGGCCATCACCCTCATCCAAACGAAAAAGATAAAGCCGTTTCCTGTTATCCTGGTTGGCAGTGAATACTGGAAGAATTTCATTAAATGGCTGGAGGAAAGCGTTCTTGCCAATGGAATGATATCACCCGGGGACCTGGAGCTTTTTCATGTACTTGACGATCCCGAGCAGGTGATTGAAACAATCAAGGAGCTTGTACCAGTCCAGGGAAACAAGGGATGTTGATATATTAAACTTGAATATCCATGGTGTAGTTTAATGGAGGGCATTGTCTGTTTGTCCTCATGCCTTGGGAAGAGCATTTCTTTCAAGATTCACCAACAGCCGCTGTGCGGGTTACATACTGTTTCTGGATACATGCCTGGACAATCTTACAAACTTAAATGCAGATAAACCGTCACCCCCTCAAAGGGTAAATGATCACAGAGTTTTGTGGTAATTCCATCCAGTAAGCGGTTTCAGGGTGCCGCAGATGCAAGGCGGCGGGTGCGCAGACGTACTATCTGTACTTCAAGTGCCCGCTAACGCAGCAGATGCGGTGTCCTGTGAGCGCTTACGCTAAACCTGGTTTCCCCTTGGTAAAATCTTGAAAGAAACTGCTCTTCCCTGTTCGGAGCCGTTAGCTCATAAAGGTAAAAGAGGTAAGGAGCATATTCCACATTTACGGAAGTGAACGGGGCAAACAGGGAATGGCACCGTTTTTTAATGTTATATGTTTTCGCACATCTCTGGCTTGGTGTGTTGTTCAAAATGTGAAATAATATTTTAATTGACCAGATACGATATATCTTATAAATTTTGTCTAAATTATTTCCTGAACAAAAAGGAGGAGAAAGATGAAAAAGGCAGCACTGATAGTTTCTGTAATTTTTGGCATGGCAATGTTTATCTGTTCCCCGGTTTTAGCCAGTGATGAAGGGCTGATGTCTGGAATGAAGGGTATTGCCAAGGAACATGCCAAGAGCATGGTCAATGAAGGCGTGGAAAAGGCAGGCGAGACTGCAAACAAGAAAATAGACGAAGTAGCTGGAGATACTGCTGCTCCTTCAAGTGAGACTGTGGATAAGGCCATGGAGACCAAGGAGAAGGCTGAGGAGATGAAGGGCAATGCCACAAGCGAAGTTGAGGCAGTCAAGGGCGATGTTGAAAAGCACAAAAAGGCCGTGGAAGGCTTGAAGGATACCGGTGAGAGCCTGATGCACGGTGGAAAGTAAATAAAAAGATACGTGAAATCTTTGTTAGTGAGGCGGGCTGGTCCCGCCTTTTTTTATTTTGGTGGAGGTATCTGGCCGGTAAATACAAGAAATGCCTCGTGGAGCAGTTCGCTAAAGGCAAAAATGGCTGCCAGTGCCACTGCCCACCGTACTATCTTTACCTTTGTGGGATTATACTTGAAGGTCTTTTTGGTCATGCCAATGAAGAGGAAGACGATGCCAAAGCCATATACAAATGCAGACAGCATCTGTCTCAAAGATGCCAGGACACATCCTGGAAATTCCCCAACCCTGATGCTGAATCCTATTGCCACAACAATCATGGCAGCAATGAATTTTTTGTCCTCCCAGGTAAAGCCTGGCGCTTCTTGTTTGGTGTTAGGGCTCTTCTCCCCGTTACTGCTGGTTTGTTCCTTTGTCATAAGCCTTTATCACTCAAGTTGTCACATGAAATTCAGCGGATCCACATCCAGTTCAACTCTCACGTTACTGGTTACCAGACTATCAAGCCGGCTGTCAATCCAGGAACAGACAGTTCTGACCGACTTTATCCCGCCCTTTAAAAGCAGTTGATACCTGTATCTTGATTTAATCCGTGCCCTTGGGCTTTGAACAGGACCAAGCATTGTGAAATTGTCCAGCTTCTTGAATCTGCCATCTATCTGCGAGGCTACGTTTCGTGCCGCCTGTTCCACTGAAAGTTTTTTAACCCCGGAAAAGCAGATGTTTACTATCCTGCCGAAGGGAGGATAGCCCAGTTCCCTTCTTTTTTGGATTTCGTGCTGGAAAAACCTTTCAAAATCATGCCTGGCGGCGCAGACAATGCTGTAATGGTCGGGCATAAATGTCTGAATCATTGCCTTTCCCCTTATGCTGCTTCTGCCAGCCCTGCCGGCCACCTGGGAAAGAATCTGAAATGCCCGTTCTGATGCACAATATTCCGGCACATTCAATGCCGCATCAGGCCAAAGTACTCCTACCAGGGATAAGCCTGGGAAATCGTGTCCCTTGGTAATCATCTGGGTTCCCACCAGGCAGTCTATTTCTCCATTTCTGAATGCGCGAAGAACACGTTCCATGCGCTTTTTGCTGCTGACCGTATCCCTGTCAATCCTGCCCACTGTGGTTCCTGGAAAGTATTGGAGGAATTCCTCAGCTACCTTTTCAGTGCCGAAGCCGGACGCGCGTACCGCCTGGCCGCCGCACTTGTCACAGGCAGGAAGGGCAGGGTAAGTCTGCCCGCAATAGTGGCAGCACAATAGCCCGGGTGTGTCAAATGAATCCTGGGTCTTGTCCTTCACAAAGGCCTTGTTTTTCCTGTGCCATGCCAGGACCACGTCACAGGAATTGCACTTGAATACGTGTCCGCAATCAGGACAGAAGATATAGGTGGCAAAGCCCCTTCGATTCAGGAAGAGAAGCACCTGGCGCTTCCTGGCAAGTGTTTCAGAGATGGCTTCCCTGAGGCGCGGCGACAGCCACTCCATGTCCTGTTTCTTGCAGGATTTACTTTTTTTGTTTCCTTCCTTTTCTTTCCTGCGATCAATTACTTCAACATCCGGAAGTACTGCCTTTCCAACCCTGGATCTCATTTCTATCAGGCGGTATTTGCCCTGCAGTGCATTTTGATAGCTTGCTATGGAAGGAGTACCAGAGCCCAGTATCACAGTGGCCTTTTCCATCTTGCCCCTTACAAGGGCCAGGTCCCGGGCATTGTACCTGAATTTTTCCGCCTGTTTGTAGGAGCTGTCATGTTCCTCGTCCACAACAATCAGTCCTATGTTCGAAAGCGGGGCGAATATGGCAGAACGCGCTCCAACCACTATGCGCGACTTCCCGGTTCTTATTTCCCACCACTGGTCCCTTCTCTGTTCCCTGGTAAGACCGCTGTGGAGAATGCTGAGCCCCTGGCCGAAACGAGCACTGAACCATCCTGCAAGCTGGCCTGTCATGGATATCTCCGGTACAAGGACCAGGGCATTTCTGCCCATTTTTAGGCATTTTTCTACAGCCTGCAGGTACACCTCGGTCTTTCCGCTGCCTGTGATACCAAAGAGCAGCACGGGATTGAACAGTCTTGTATCCAGTGCTGCTGAAATGGCCCTTACTGCCTCATCCTGTTCATGGCTCAATTTACCTACGTGGCTTTCGCTCCAGTTTTTTATTTCAAGACGCGACCTGCCCGGGCCGATGCCCCGGGCAGTACTCTCCCTTGTCCCTTTCCGGGTAGAAGAGAAAAATCCGGCCGGCAGGGCCTCGGAAATTGCCGGTCCCAGGGGATAATAATAGTAAGACGATGCCCATTCTATGAAACTTAAAAGCCCCTCTGGCAGGAGGGGCTCTTTTTCCATGATTTCAATTACGTCTCTAAGTTTTTGCCTGTCTGGAAATTCAGAGTCCTGATCCCAGAAGAGCCCGACTATGCGCCTTCTGCCCAGGGGCAGGAGGAGCCTTGTGCCCCTTGCCGGCAGGGGTTCATCAAAGGGCCACCTGTAGGTCAGGCGTCCCTTCAGGTGAATTGGAACAATGCAGCTCACCAGCTTCTCCCCAGGGGAATCAGCTTCTGATTTTCTCTTTACTGCCATTTTTTCGATTACAAATTATCTGCTACTTCCATGAGATACTTCTTAAAGGCAGGGCCAATTTCAGGATGATCAAGGGCAATATGTACTGTTGCCTTTAGATAGCCAAGCTTGTCTCCTGCATCAAATCTTCTTCCCTGGAACCTGTAGGCATAAAGCCCTCGTTCCTT
>QOAL01000121.1 GCA_003978135.1 Thermodesulfatator sp. | reverse complement strand
AGGCCACGTTTTCCTTGTATGTATCTATTGATATCCTCTTGATGCTAAGTTTTTCCATCGGAACTTGCCCCTGTGATAATCCGTAGCTATCAATTTTTTTGTAATTTATCATGCCCGCTCCCCTGGAGACGCTGGGAGCACGGAGAAAATTGCCTTGAAACTTCAAATCTGTTTTATTATCAACATCAATCAGTGTCCAGCCGGAAAAAATATTTTTTGTTCAGCACGACAGCTCGACATGAATCATCATGGACATTTTGCTGATATCTCAAGGCTCAATTTTATGCACAGCATAAGGAGCATTTCTGGACGGACACAACTAAAGGGCAGGCTGTTGGGAAATTAGGCCTGCAATCACAAGCGGTACAGGAGTTAAAATGGCTCACCGAATAGAAGTCAGTTTGAAACCCCACATGACAGATGCCCTGGGAATGAAAACCATGAAAAGGGCCAGAGAAGACCTTGGACTGGATATCCAGGACATTAGAACCATTAAAACCTATCTTATAGACGCAATAATAGACAAAAAACAGCTTGACAGGATTGCTATGGGGCCTTGCTCTGACCCCGTAACCCAGTTCTATTCCATTGATGCGCCACTGGCAAAGGAACTGGGAGTTGCCAAAGGCTCTGACTGGAACTGGGTGATAGAGGTAGGCTTCCGGCCCGGGGTGACTGATAATGAGGGGAAAACTGCCAGGGAGGCGCTGGAGCTTCTCCTTGAGCGGAAATTATCCAGGGATGAAGGTGTATACACGGCAACCTTGTATCTTGTTAAGGGGAATATGGGCCAGGAACAAGCGGAAAAACTTACAACAGAGCTTTTGGCCAATGAGCTCATTCAAAGAACCATAATCTGCCCCTTCCAGGAACTGGAGGCCCGCTTCTCCATGGACAACAGCCCCTTTTACCACGTTCCCAGGGTCCTTGGTGAAACCTCGGTGGAAGTCCTGGAATATGACCTTTCATCCATGAGCGACGAAGAACTCCTTGAGCTTTCAAGAAAAAGAGTACTGGTGCTGAACCTGAATGAGATGAAATGCCTCCAGGCCCATCTCCAGAAGGAAGATATCTTAGAGCAGCGAAACAGGGTGGGGCTTGGAAGAAGCTACACGGACTGCGAGCTGGAAGCCCTGGCCCAGACCTGGTCTGAGCACTGCAAGCACAAGATATTCAATGCAAAGATTGACTATACAACCCCTGAGGGCCGGGAGGAGATAAATAGCCTATTTGACACCTACATACGTGGGGCCACCAGCGACATAAGGAAAAAACTCGGTCCGGAAGACTGGTGTCTTTCTGTTTTTAAGGACAATGCGGGTGTGGTAAAATTTAACGATGAACTGAATGTGGCCTTTAAGGTGGAAACCCATAACAGCCCGTCTGCCCTGGATCCTTATGGCGGTGCACTCACGGGAATAGTGGGCGTGAACAGGGACCCCTTTGGCACGGGGCTTGGTGCAAAACTTGTCTTCAATACCGATGTATTCTGCTTTGGCCCGCCGGACTACGATCAGCCGCTTCCCAAGGGCCTGCTCCACCCCAAGAGGATATTCGAAGGGGTACGCGAAGGAGTAGAACACGGGGGTAACCAGAGCGGCATCCCCACGGTGAACGGCTCCATACTGTTTGATGAAAGATATCTTGGAAAACCCCTGGTCTTTTGCGGAACAGGCGGAGTAATGCCCAAGGAGGTAAATGGCAGGAAGTCCTGGGAAAAAAAGGCGGAGCCAGGAGATGCCATTGTCATGTGCGGCGGGCGTATAGGGAAAGACGGAATCCACGGAGCGACCTTCAGCTCAGAGGAACTCCACGAAGGCTCTCCTGCAACAGCCGTACAGATAGGTGATCCAATAACCCAGAAAAAGATGACAGACTTCCTGCTTCGCGCCCGGGATATGGGACTCTACAACTCCATTACGGATAATGGCGCAGGGGGGCTTTCCTCATCTGTTGGAGAGATGGCCCAGGAGGCTGGAGGCTTTGAACTTCACCTTGACCGGGCGCCACTTAAATACCCTGGGCTTCAGCCCTGGGAAATCCTGGTCTCTGAGGCACAGGAAAGGATGACAGTGGCAGTACCCCAGGAAAAACTGGATGAATTCCTGGCCCTTTCAGACAAGATGGGCGTTGAATCAACGGTTCTCGGGCAATTCAATGACAGCGGCATGTACCACTGCCTTTATGACGGAAAAACAGTGGCCTATCTCGACATGGACTTTATACACGACGGTGTGCCTCAGCTGGAACTAAAGGCTGTATGGCAGCCTCCCGAACACGAGGAGCCTGATTTTCCGCAACCAGAAGACCTGGGCCAGGAACTGAAAAATCTTCTTTCTGCATTCGACATTTGCAGCAAGGAATATGTTGTCAGGCAATACGACCACGAAGTGCAGGGCGGAAGCGTGGTAAAACCCCTTACAGGGGCCATGAATGACGGTCCAAGTGACGCAGCAGTCCTGAGACCCGACCTGGGCAGACTGGAGGGACTTGTCATTTCACATGGAGTATGCCCGAGATACAGTGATATTGATACCTATCACATGGTCTGTGCCGCAGTAGACGAGGCGGTGAGAAATGCAATATGTACAGGAGCTTCCTTCCGCGGCATGTCCGGCCTGGATAACTTCTGCTGGTGTGACCCGGTACAATCCGAAAAGACCCCGGATGGCCATTACAAGCTGGCACAGCTGGTCAGGGCCAACAAGGCACTTTATGATATATGCACTGCCTTCCAGATCCCCTGCATTTCAGGGAAAGACAGCATGAAAAACGACGCCAAGATAGGAGGGGTAAAGATATCCATTCCCCCTACCCTGCTCTTTTCCCTGATTGCCAGGATCAATGACATTAGAAAGGCTGTTACCATGGATGTCAAAAGGGCAGGAGACCTTGTATTTATCGTCGGTGCCACTTATCCGGAACTCGGGGCGTCAGAATATTTCCGAAACCGCGGTTTTATTGGCAATACCATACCAAAGGTCAGGATTAAAGAGGCGGCTCAAAGCTATGAGAAACTCAGCCTTGCAATATCCCAAGGCATTGTAAGCTCCTGTCATGACTGCTCAGACGGCGGTCTTGGAGTCTGCCTTGCAGAAAAGGCCTTTTCAGGAAACCTTGGGATGGATATAGACCTAAGTGCAGTCCCAGCCCAGGGAATCGACAGAATAGATTTTCTGCTTTTCAGCGAAAGCCAGAGCCGGATCGTCCTGACGGTATCTCCTGAAAAAAGAAAGGACTTTGAAGATAAAATGCACGGCACGGTCTGTGCTTGCATAGGAGAGGTCACAGATACCAACCGGCTGAAATTCATCTTTGACGGAAAAACTGTTCTCAGTGAAGAAATAACGGATTTAAAGGAAGCATGGCAGAAGCCTCTCAGGTGGTAGACGAAGAACTGGAACAGATACTCGACGAAGAGGCGTTCATGATTCTCCATTCCGGGGAAACGCCTGAAATTGCCTATTACAGCAGTCGACACTTTCTCTTTGAGGACGTGGACGGACCCAGGCTAAAACCTGGAAGTGTAGACCTGTCAAGGCTCAAGAGGGCGGTATTTGAACGTTACAGAAAAATCCTCCTCCGGGACATGAACCCGGCATTCAGGGATAAACGTATCTACAGGGGCCTTGCCAGGAGTATTGCCAACTGGCAAAGGCTTAAAACCTTCGCCCTGAAGGAGGGGTTCAATATTTCTGAGGTCAGGGAAGAAGCCGCCCGCCACCTGGCAAGTTTTCTGGAAAACGAGGTGCACGAGCTTAAAACTGGCAGCAGAAAGGCCTCCTCGATAAACTGTTCGTGGCAGGAGCTCAAGGAATTCGCTTCTGAACTCGGTATTGATCGCTCCACCTTGCCCGAAGGTATTGAAAACCTGTGTCAGAACACATAGAAGAACAAAAAGTCCCTGTCCAGGAACAAGATTGCAGCAAGGGGAAGATTGCTGCCCTTGTAGCCCTTGCCCTGGCATTACTCATACTTGTCGGGGGGCTCAGGCTTCTTCTGCCGTTTTTCGAGCCAATCTGCTGGGCCATAATCCTCGCATTGTTTTTTTACCCCCTGTATGAAAGGCTGAAGGACCTTCTATACGGCTCACCGGCCCTGGCATCCTTTGTCATGTGCATTCTCATCGTAACATTTATCATTATCCCTGTATTTGCGCTTATAACAAGTCTCACCACAGAGGTGTTAAAGGTTTATGCCAGCAGCGTTACCCACATTCAAAGCGGGGATTTCACCCTGCTGCCAGATGCTGAGAAATTTCCCATGTTGCACAAACTCGGGGTACAGACCCTGAAGGCCTTCAAATTCTACGGAGCTGACATCAGAACAACCCTTATGGAGGTTGCCAGCAACCTTGGAGAATTTTTTCTGAAACAGGGAACCATAGTATTCAAGAATGTGGCGGCCATCATATTCAAGGCAGCACTCATGGTCGTCATCCTTTTCTATCTCTTTACAGACGGCGTAGATATGCTTTTTTCCTTTAAAAAACTTCTGCCTCTCAGGACATCCACTGTTGACCGTTTCATGAAGCTCACATCTGACGTCCTTTCAGCAACCCTTTACGGGAATATACTCACAGGGGCAATCCAGGCCGGCCTTGGCATATTCATCTTCTGGCTCCTGAACTTTTCTGCCCCGCTTCTCTGGGGCATCATACTGGGGCTTGGCACCTTCATTCCCATGATAGGAACTGCCATAGTCTGGGCCCCAGCAAGCCTTTATCTCTTTCTTTCAGGTGCCTACCTCGAAGGAGCAATACTCCTTGCTTTCAGCCTCCTGGTCATAAGCCAGATTGACTACTTCCTGAGACCCTATCTCATAAGCGGAAAGACTGAACTGCACAATCTCTTCCTGTTTCTTGGTATAATAGGTGGGATAAACGTATTCGGGCTTCTCGGCCTAATCCTTGGCCCAATGGTCATCGCCCTTTGCATGTCCATCCTTGAGCTCTACAGGCTGAACCTGCGGGAAAGAGAAGAGTCATGGAAAAAAGACCTTCTTATCTAAGACTTCTTGAAACGGGAGAGCTTGAAAAAAGGGCCGAAAGGGCCCGCTCCATGCTGGCCTCCTGCACCCTTTGCCCCCATGAGTGCAAGGTCAACAGGCTTGAAGGAGAAAGGGGGTTTTGCCAGACAGGCACGAGGGCAAAGGTTGCAAGCTTTGGTGCACACTTTGGAGAAGAGCCCCCAATCACTGGAAGAGCAGGCTCTGGAACCGTCTTTTTCTCAGGCTGCAACGTGAAATGTGTCTTTTGCCAGAACTTTGAAATAAGTCAGGGTAGTGAAGGCTATGAAGTGGAGAAGGAGTACCTTGCCTTTATCTTTCTTTCCCTTCAACAAGGCGGCTGCCATAACGTGAACCTTGTCACCCCCACACACGTGGTTCCCCAGATACTTGACGCCCTTATCCTGGCAGCAAAAGAAGGGCTTAAAATCCCCATTGTCTACAACTGCGGAGGCTACGAATCCCTTGAGACCTTGGGCCTCCTTGAAAGTGTTGTAGACATCTACATGCCTGACATGAAATATTCAAGCAACGAGCTTGCACT
>QOAL01000213.1 GCA_003978135.1 Thermodesulfatator sp. | reverse complement strand
TCCTGTTATGTCTCCAAGATCGAGCTCTTTCACTGAATAGCGGATAGAGTCCTGTGCCATGTTTGCGGCAAAGTGCCCCCATGGAATGTAGCTGTTGGCACGGAGGTATTCCCATATGTGTGTGTCCTCTCTGCTGTACTCCCCGACCACAGGGCTGGTCCCCTGGATGCCCGGATTCAGCAACAAGAGCGCCTTCAGGTCATCTGGGAGAAAGGGGTTGTTCCCAAGGGTATCGTACAGGTCGTGGTCCAGGATTTCAGGAACAAGGCTGCCGTCATTTCCCTCCCGGAACCTCAGCCCGCAAGGTTTCCCGTTTTCAGAGAACACGAGGCCGGCCGCCATTGGACACAGTTTTGACAGGAGCACAGGATCGGTGCATGTCTGGGCAATGGCCAGGAGCAGGACGCGGGGCAGTTTAAGAAGATCAATGTCGTCAACCGCACAGGAACCGGAGAAATGCCTCGACCCTGCCGGTTTAAAGGAGAAACCCGCATGTTGTGCCCCGTTTTTTTCAGCTATCCTGCCAAGGATATAGGTAACTCCCCACATGGGAAAGGCATTTGGTATCTCGTAAACAGGATCAGCAGAAGCTATATGCAAGTCTTCATCCGGGAAATTGGCATGGTTAAACACGGTTTCATTGTCCGTGGTTTTGCCAAGAGGCAGTATCTCGCTGGACATCCTGTTGTTTATAACCCTGTAGGACGGCCTGTGAACTCCTGCAATAAATCTTCCTGAGGGGTGAACACAGGTAACTGGAAAATCCATGTTCAATTTCTTACTCGCCTCCTGTAATTGTGATGCCTTTCTTTGTATCTGCAGCATCCTGTAAGCACATACAGGAAAATTTGCGCGGACTTGTTGATTGAAAAAGCTACCATCATTTCAATGAAAATCCTGTTTTTAAGGCAATAATATCAAAGTCTTTCAGACAGCCATTTTTGTATCTGCGTGCTGGTGGGAATGGTGCCGGCACTAAGCACCTCGTCACCAACAACCAGGGCTGGTGTCTTTGTTACGCCATACCGACCTATTTCGTCCCTGTCAGTAACGTGATAGATATCTGCTGGGATCCCCTGCTGGGCAAGGACCTCAAGAACCAGTTTTTCCAGCTTGTCGCATCCAACACATCCAGGTCCAAGTATCCTGATTGCCTGTATTGAAGGGGCCTGCTGGTCCCCTTCAAGGAGCTTCGTGAAGGCCGCTAAATAATCTCTTTTGCTGGAAGCCGGGATATAATTTTTCTTTTCTACAATTTCAAGGAGTATTTTGGCAGCTTCAGAAATATCCAGGCCTTTTTCTTTTAAAAGCTTTTTGACCTGGGACACGGCTGCCTCAAGTCCGAAAAGGCCAATGCTTTTTCCTGCCACGATAATTTTATTGCTCATTCTTTGTTGTTTCTGATGAATACTTACTTGAAATACTGAATTGGATTTATTGTTACAAGACTACATCCCATGACAATACAATGTTGCTCGATTCCTGCAAGTCCGCAGCCTGGAATATACGCATCCTCCAGGTTATATCCTAAGGGATATGCACAATCCTGCCAGCCAGGCCAGGCTGAAGGGTATTGACAAGATTACGCGCCTGCTTAATATCTTTCATGAGTTTTTTGAAACTACAATTCTTGTTCAAGATGCTGAGCACTCCATGAAGGTTTTGCTAATCTTCACATATCAAAGTGGGTTTCCCAGACCTTTCCAGTCCTTGCCCTTTTACAGCCCCTGAGCAGGGCAATACGTCGCCAATAGTTACTTCGGAGGATCTGAGCTTATGATAGAAGCGCAGGATATTTCCATGGATTACGGTTCAGTAAAGGCTGTTGAGCACTGCTCCTTCAACGTGGAAAAAGGAGAAATTGTCGGTCTTGTCGGTCCAAATGGTGCAGGCAAGACCACCATAATGAAAATTCTTTCCACCCAGCTTGCGCCTACAGCTGGAACTGCCAAGATCAATGGCTTTGATATAGAAAACAATCCCTTAAAAGTTAGGCAATGCCTTGGGTTTCTTCCTGAACAGGCACCCCTTTACGAGGACATGGAAGTAAGGGAATACCTCTGGTTTGTGGGTAGCGCCAGGGGCCTAGAGCGGGACAGCCTTGGCAAAAGGCTTGGATGGGTGGCTGAAAACTGCGGGCTTTCTTCCATGTGGTGTCGTCCGGTTGGTGAGCTTTCCAAGGGTTACAAACAAAGGGTTGGCCTGGCCCAGGCACTTATTCATGATCCACCTGTCCTTATACTGGATGAGCCCACATCTGGGCTTGATCCTTTACAGATCATGGAAATAAGAAGGCTCATCAGGCAGTTGGCATCAGAAAAGGCCATACTATTCAGCACACACATACTCCAGGAGATAACTGCCCTTACTGACAGGGCTGTGGTGATAAACGAGGGCAAGATCAGGGCTGACGGACCTTTGGAGGAGCTTTCTGCAAGGGTCTTTCCAATGAAGACTGTCATTGCCTGTTTCCAGGAAAAAGATGTAACCGAACAGGATATACTTGAGCTTTCCCATGTTAAAAAGGCAGTCAAAAAGGTTGGAAAGAGCCCGGGACAGGATACGAGCTGTTTCGAAATCCTGGCAGAAGATGCGGAATCTGCCATGAGGGAGATCTCCCTTTTTGCCAAGGGCAGAGATCTTACACTGTTGGAGCTCTACCAGGAGCGGCCTGATCTTGAACAGGTCTTTTCAGCCCTGATCTATCCTGAAAGAAGTGATGTGCAAGTAAACACGGAAACGGATTAATAGGAGAGCCTGTCATGCATGTCTCATCTCTTAACGTGTCAAGGCGAGAACTTTCCTCCTATTTCAACTCGCCTGTAGCCTATTGCTTCATGGTTGTATTTCTGCTGGTCACGTCCGGGCTTTTCATGATGCCCTTTTTCGTAGCCGGCCTGTGCAGCATGAGGTCGTTTTTTAACAACCTGCCGCTGATTCTCGTGGTGTTTATTCCCGCGGTAACCATGCGGCTTTGGGCAGAGGAGAGAAAGGCAGGCACCATTAGTCTCCTTTTCAGTTTGCCCATGACAAGCAGCAGGCTGGTGGTTGGAAAATTCATCTCGGCCTTGTTTTTCTGCATTCTCGCCCTTGCAGGAACCCTGACCATTCCTTTTATGTTAGGCCACCTGGGAAATCCCGATCCTGGCCCGATACTTGGTGGCTACGTGGGCACAATCCTGATGAGCAGTCTCCTCCTGGCCATGGGAATGGCTATATCTGCATTTTTTTCAGATCAGGTGGTTGCCTTTATCTTGGCCCTGCTTGCCGGCATATTCTGCTTTCTTTCAGGCACACAGTTTTCATCCACATTTCTTGACGGCTGGATACCGGGCCTTGGGTCTTTTCTGAGGAACGCAGTAGGCTTAGGAAGCCACTTTGCCTCGTTTCAAAAGGGTGTTCTCGATCTGGGAGATATCCTCTTTTTCCTCTCCTACACCGTAATTTTCCTTGTGATAAACTCTCTTGCCCTGGAAGCATACCTTAAGAGGAAGATGGCCAGGGGGTTTATACCTGGGATAGTTTTGCTTCTGGGAATCGGCATATTTTTCAATGCAACACTCTCCAACATGCGACTTTACCGGATGGACCTGACGGAAAACAGGATATACACCCTTTCCCAAGGAACCAAGAGGGTGCTTGAACGGCTAAAGGTGCCCATAACAGTCACGTATTACTGCTCTTCCAAGGACAAGATGCCTACTGCCATGAAGGAAATACAAAGAGACGTGGAGGATATCCTTCAAGAGCTTTCCAGGCTTTCTCCAAAGTTTTCCTACCGCGTGGTTGATCCTGAAAGTCTTCCCAGGGAAAAGCTGAACGAGCTTCAAAAAAAGGGCATTGTTCCATTCAATGCCCAGACAATCGAACAGGATGCGGTAAATATAAAGCGTATCTATTCAGCCATCTCCCTGTCATACCTGAATAAAAAGGTAGAAGTTATTCCACAGGTGGTACCCGATTCCCTTGGCAGCCTGGAATATGATATGGTTTCCAAGGTCTACAGGCTAACCCTTACTTCCGAGCCAAAGATATTGCTGGTTGCGCCCATGGAGCAGATCTCACCCCAGATGGCAATGTTGTACCAGAGGATGGGCCAGCCTGTGCCCCCTGGTGTTGACAGGTACAGAACCCTTGTAAGGCTGCTTGAATCCCAGGGCTACCAGGTGCTTCGCCAGGAAATAACCAAGGATACGCCAATTCCCGAGGACGCTTCTGCCATTGTGCTCCTTTCACCGCGAAGCCTGAATGACAGGCAGGTCTACGAGATCAAACGATTTCTACATTCCGGTAAGCCCGTATTCCTGGCAGCCCAGGGTTACATCTACCGTTATCGGCAGGGCCCGAATGGCATGGAGGTATCTGCAGAAAAGGTGGCAACTGACTCAGGCAAACTGCTTGAGGGTCTGGGAGTGGCCGTGGACAAGGACATGCTTTTTGACCAGAAACACATAGTCCTTTCCATAGAAAGCAGCAGGCAGGTGGGGCTTTTTACTGCAGTGGTACAGACGCCGGTCAATTATCCAATGCAGATCCAGGTCTTTCCAGAACAGATGAACCAGGATATCTCAATTACAGGCAATCTGCCAGGTCTCCTCTACCTGTGGGGAAGTGCACTGGATGTGGATGACAAGGCAATTGAAAAAAACGGGTTGAAAAAGATCCCTCTTTTTTCCTCAAGTCCTGAAAGCTGGACGAGGCCACATCACTTCGGGCCTTTGACCAGCCAGGATCTTTCTCCGCCTGAAACAGGCATGAAGGCTTATCCCCTGGCATTAATCCTGGAGGGCAGTTTCCCAGATCCTGCTGCCCAGGGAACAGGTACCCAAGTGGCCAGGCGAGGAAAAGGCGGGCCAGCATAGTAAAAAGGACAATGACACGGGTGCAGATGCCAATAACGATTCCTCGGGAAAAGCCTCTCATGGGCAAGGCGAAAACAGTTTAAAGGACAAGGGCAGGCTTGTGGTGGTAGGTTGCAGCGAAATGTTTTCGGATTCGGCTCTTTCCGCCCTGAGCAATGCTGCCTTTTTTCTGAACAGTATGGATGCGCTTTGTCTGGGGCCCGAGCTGATCAATATCAGGACAAAGATGCAGCTCCAACGCTTCATATCGCCTCTGAGTGCCCGGGAAAAATTGCTCTGGAAGCTCTTTGCCATCTTTTCTGCACCGGTTTTCTGGGTATTGTTCGGGGTCTTCAGGGCTGCTTCAAGGAAGAGAAGGAGAGCCAGGTGCAATGTGCCGGCAGTGTGACAGGACAGGGAAAGCAGGCTGATGTTTTAGGAGGTATGTTCACATGAAAAGTAGCCATCTTGCCGCTCTTGCAGCACTGTTTCTCATAATGGTTGTGGCGTGGTACTGGGTTCAAAGGCCCGAAACCGCAAAGGTGACCGACCTCTACCAGCAGGTGACAGGAGATTTCAAGACCGATGACATTAAAAGCATAAGCGCCCGGGTCCTGGCCCATGCGGAAAAAGGCCTTGAGCTGAAAAAGGTAAAGGATGGCTGGGTAATAACGCTTGATCGGGATGGAGAAAGATTTCCTGCACCTGCCAGGAAGAGCAAGGTCGAAAGGCTTGTTTCCCTGCTGAGAGGTCTTCAGGGAGAGGTGAGGGCTGAGGGAAAGGAACATCTGTCCACCTTTGGCCTGGAAAAGGGTCAGGGCCTCGAAATCACCCTGGGAGATGGCAAATCCAGTAAACTGACACTACTGGTTGGCATGAAAGGGCCTGACTGGGGATCTTGTTTTGTGCGGTTGCCTGACTCCGATAAGGTCTATCTTGTCTCCAGGGACATACTTTCGGTATTTGACATCTGGTCCCGAAGGCCTGAAAAGGCCCTTGACCTTCAGCCCTGGGTGGATCTTGACGTTATTTCAGCCTATCCAGGCAGCATAAAAGAATGCAGCTACAAATCCGGCTCCATAGCCTGGTCCCTTGAGAGCCAGAAAGATAGCGGAAAGGAAGACAGTAAAGACGGCAAAACAGGTAAGAACAAGTGGATTTTTGAGATGAACGAAAAAAGGCATGAAAAGACAGACGCTGAAGTTTCAGGTTACCTTTCCACTATCCTTCCCCTGCGTGCCCGGGACATTGTGCCTCCGTCTGCGGTGGAAAAGACAGGACTTTCAGGGGCTGGTAAGGGTGGGGCCATATCTGTTTTTACGTATTCAGTCAAATCAGGTCCGGAAGCCAGTGTGGAAATAACAGGCTGCCAAAAGGAGAAAAAATTCTGTCTGGTCAAAAGCAGGGGTTACGTGTTCCAGGTGGACATGGACTGGAAAAACAAACTGGAACATCCCTTTTCAAAGGACAAGAAGGACAAAAAAACAGGCAGCGGTTCAGGCAAAAAGAAATCAGGCAGTGTGAAGTAGAGAGCCTTGCCGGAGGTTTCCGGTTTGAAAGATAGGACAATGGTTCTTGCCTCTGATCTTATTCTGATTGATGGCTTCAGAAAGAAACGAGCGGTTTCTTTCAAGATTTCACCAGGAGGAAGCCTGCTTTAGCCGCACCCAGTTTGTAGGATTATCCAGGTATGTGTCTAGAAAGAGTAGGTAACCCGCACAGCGGCTGTTGGTGAATCTTGAAAGAACTGCTCGTCCCCTGTCCGGAGCCGTTAGCTCGTGTCCATCCAGAAATAGGCAATTTTGTTCGAGGGCAAGGCGCAAGGAGGCGAAAAAGCGCAGTGTACTGGGCGTACATGAGCATTTTTCGCCGACGAGCAACACAGTCATCGGACAAAAGGGTCGTTTATGGGTGGGCACTAGACATGCTATTTCTGCCAGGATGTATCCTTAGATTCCTGCACAAAGAAATAGATCAGAACAAGCGCGCCCAGTATGGGTATGAGGCCGACCAGAAGCCACCATCCGCTCCTTCCAATATCATGCAGCCGCCTTACTCCCACGGCCATGGATGGAATGAACAGGGCCAGGCCCACGATCCCGGAAAGGAGGCCGCCCTTGAAGCTTTGTTCTACAGTAGCCCCCAGGACTACGGGATTCAGGAACCATGCATCTATGACACGGCAGATCATCTCGATGATAAAGTAAAACAGCACGAAGTACCAGTATTCACTCCGGCTGGCTCTGCCCTGGAAGTCAGCATACCTGTACCTTATGGTATCAAGAAAATAGCGTTGAAATTTTTCCATTATGTCAATCTCCTTTTAAGCGGGTAGACACTCAGCTGGTTGATCCCAGCCCAGCACCCTCGCCTTGTATTTGTTGGATATCTTGAGTTTTACATCCAGGAAGCGGAATACCTCTGCAGCTACGTCCACCTGGCAAGTCTTCTCCAGGCCTTCGAAGCCAGGGGAAGAGTTTACCTCCAGTATTCTGAGACCAATTTCATCGTCGTACAGGTAGTCGAATCCAGCCATGTCCATGCCCAGAGCCTTCATGGTGTCGGCTACTGCAAGCTGGTTTTTAGGGCCGTATTCAAAGGGAATGGCGCTGCCTCCCTGGGAATAGTTTGATTTGAATCCTTCTGCAGCCTTTCGTTCCATGGCACCGACTATCATGCCGCCAATGGACAGTACCCTCACGTCACGCCCCCTGCTCTCAGGCAGGAATTTTTGCAGAAAGAGTTCTGCGTCGGGATTGTTGGCCTGCACGAACTGTAGAAGATCGTTCAGGGCCTGGCGTGTTTCACAAAGGTGCACTCCGCTTCCCTGTGTCCCTATTCGCGTCTTGACCACAGTGGGGAATCCTATTTCCTGTTCAATGAGATCAAGGTTTACAGGAAACTGGACCAGTATGGTCTTGGGCACAGGAAAATCCGCATCTGAAAGGATTTGCAGGTGCCGAAGCTTGTCCTGTGCAAGGGCCACTGCCCGAGAGCTGTTGAGGGAATAAATCCCCAGTTTTTCCAGGTGGCGCAGTGCTGCCAGGGCAAAATAACTCGTAGCCGAGCCCATGCGCGGGATTACGAACTGGGGCAGGGGGCTTACCAGCTCTCCCCTGAGAAACAGGTCAGGTCTTCCACCCATGCCGATGAAAAAGGAGAGTTCATCAGGGTTCACCACCTCCACCTTGTATCCATACCTGGGTGCAGTCTCCAGGAGCCTGTCAATCTCGTAGGATTCCTGTTTTACCAGTCCCTTGTCAGGTCTGTACAGTATCCATCCGTGTGCAATGTATTTTTTCTTGGTCATACTATTCCTTTCTTGAATCATGTTGGGTTTATAAACTTCAATCGTAAGCGGTCACAGGGCACTGCATCTGTTGCGTTAGCAGGTACTTGAAGTACAGGGAGTACGCCTGCGCACCCGCTGCCTTGCATCTGCAGCACCCTGTGATCACTTACTTGAGGGAGCCACCTCAAGACACCATGATCAGTTACCCTTTGAGGGATTACCTTCAATCTGTCCATTTCAGTACGTCCTTGATGACAGACCATCTTCCAGATTTATGTTTTTGTATCTTTCCGAGTATCCAGTGGTCATAGGCCCTCTGGCCGAGTCCAGCCTTCACTGCCGCATCCAGCCACGTGTCGATGTACCAGAGCCATTCCAGTTGATGTTTAGGCATGGCAAAGGCCATGGGGCATTTGTACTTTAACCCCTTGGGCACCACAACAGTGAATTCGGGATATACCAGGGTCCAGGCAGTAGCTGTCTGGGCGGTGTAGAGCATGGCATCCACGTTTTTTACACTTCCCCTGAAAAAATCCCTGGGAGAGTGTATTACAACAATTTCTGCGTTGGGGAAAAGCATCTGTCCTGCTCCTTCTTTGTACCTGAAGGGGGTGGCGCCAAGTCTCAATCCCTTCATGGAGCGGATTTTGTCCAGGGAAGAAAAGTCGTTGCGGCGATAATCATGTACAACCAGGCCCAGGTGTTCGTCCAGATAGCTTTTCGAAAAGGTGAACCTTAGTGCCCTCTGGGGACTAATGCTAATACCTCCAACCGCCATGTCTATGCGACCGCTGTCAAGCTCTTTGCCCACCTTGGACCAGTCGATTTTTACAACGTCGAGGCTAACTCCGAGGTCCTTTGCCAGGGAGTGGACCAGCTCCATGTCATATCCTACTACTTGTCCCTTGGCATTTTTGAAGGCAAAAGGCAACCTGTCCTTGGCATATCCGACCCTGAGTACACCCCGGGTTTTTATGACTTTCAGCCTGGGTTTGGACATTTCATCAGGCGGCAACGGCGCTGGATTTGCGTTGTTATTTACCTTGACCTGGGGTGTCAGAAGTTCCATGTTGATAAGATGTCTGTATCCCGTGTACTCATAGGGAATCATGTTTTTAAGTACAAAGCCCAGGCCTGTCATGGTTGCCGCTGTAATTGCCAGGCTCAGGCCTGCAACCCCGATCATTTTTCTCCAGCTTGTTTTGTTCAGCATGGCGCAGGCCCCAAGAATACAGATGACAACACCGTGCATTGCAGCCATGGCAGTTGCAAAGCGCATTGTAAACACACTGCCCAGTAGATATAGGCCAAAGAGATCTGCCGGCAACCTGAAGAAATCCAGCATGAATGGTATGGCGACAGCCATGGAGCCGAACGCCGTGAGTATGCCCATGATGCAAAAGGCAGGATAGTCTGCCACATTTATGGGAGAGCCCACGAACCAGGCGGCGAACAGGATAAAACCTATGCCAAGGATGGTTCCCACGCTTGGAAAGCTGTAAGCAGTCGGTACCAGTGCGTCTACTGCCGATACTGTCGTATGGGTTTTCATTCCCCTTTTTTCAAGTAGTGCCTTGGTCTTTTCCGCAATCATGGGCAGGACTACTAGCACTGTGCCTGTGGCAAAGGCAGTCACCATGGCAAGCCTTGCTTCCTTGAATACATCCTTGTAGCTGAAGGGAGTAGCCCTTGCTACCAGCATGGGAAGTGCGAAGAACGACAATATTGTCCATGCGGCAAGATAGACCCAGAGATAGATCTGTAGACGGCTCAATTTTTCTATATCAAGGGTCCCTGCTGCCGCGGCAGAAAGGGCAAAGATACCTATGGGGGCAAGTTTTGCCACAACGGATGCCATTTTCATGAGAGCATCACTCAAGTTTTGCATTCCCAAGATGAACCCGTCCTTTTTGTTTACAGTTATCATGGCAACACCGAGAAATATGCTGAATACAACAATGGCAGGCACTATGGTGTTGGCCATGGCATAGAAGGGGTTGGCGGGAATATAAAGATCAAGGAAACTCATGTGGCTGGGTTCTGCCACCATACTGGTGCTGAAAAAAGAGGCAGATGTCCATTTGGGATACGCGAAAGGGAGAAAGATAAGGGTCAGGGCGGTAAGCAGCCACAGGAAAAGAATGAGCGAACCACCCTTTCTATGCCATGGCCAACACCATAGTGCCTGCCATTGTTGTATTCAGCATATTTCTCGGTGTTGCCATGATAACTGTAAACAAAAAGGACGGGTTCATCTTG
>QOAL01000129.1 GCA_003978135.1 Thermodesulfatator sp. | reverse complement strand
AAATTGGGCCTACATTTAAAAGAATAAGAATGAAAAATTTCGGACAACCCGGGCCCATAACTACTCGAAAGAGGGAGTACGGAAAACTTTTTCCATTATAATTGAAAAACCTTTTCCACTGAAGAAAAACTTTTCCCTCTGTCTTGGGAAAAAATTCTCACAATCATGAGGTAACAACTTGGTAAACCAGCAAATAGCACAGACTTTTTATAGGATTGCCGACCTACTGGAAATCATGGGAGAAAATCCCTTCCGTGTCCGTGCATACAGAAATGCTGCCCGCACCATTGAAAGCCTTGGCAGAAACCTGCGGGAAATGGTGGAAAAGGAAGAAGACCTGACATCCTTGCCAGGAATTGGCAAGGACCTGGCAGACAAGATAAGGGAGATTGTTCAGACAGGAAGCCTGGCAAAACTAAAGGAACTGGAAAGACAGGTTCCGCCAGGCCTGGTAGAGCTGCTCAAGGTAGAAGGCCTGGGACCAAAACGCATAAAAACACTTCATGATAAACTGGGGATCACCAATCTGGAGGAGTTGAAAGAGGCGGCTGCCAAGGGAGAAATCAGCAGGCTGCCAGGCTTTGGGAAGAAGCTGGAAGGCCTGATATTGAAAGGTGTCGTCTTGGCCAAAAAGGAAGGCCGAAGATTCAAATGGTCCCTTGCTGAATCCTATGTAACGGATATCCTACGGCACCTTGAAAGGGCCCCCGGGCTGGAAAATCTCCAGGTAGCCGGCAGCTTCAGGAGGAAAAAAGAGACTGTTGGAGACCTTGATATCCTGGTTACAGCCAGGGAGCCATCTCTTGTTATTGAACACTTCGTTAAGTTTCCAGGAATCAGGAACATCATTTCCAAGGGGCAGACCAGGTCCACGGTTATCCTTGCATCCGACCTGCAGGTTGATCTCAGGGCAGTGGATTCAGACTGTTACGGATCAGCCCTTCACTATTTTACCGGATCAAAGGCCCACAATATAGCCATAAGGGCCATGGCACAAAAGAAAGGCCTAAAGATAAATGAATACGGAATCTTCAGGAAGGACAAGAGGATAGCCGGCAGGGAAGAAAATGACGTATTCAGGGCTGTGAATCTGCCCTTTATAGAACCAGAACTCAGGGAAAACCGGGGCGAAATAGAGGCTGCGGCAAGAGGCCAGCTTCCTCATCTCATAGAACCTGGCCACATTCTGGGAGATCTCCACATGCATACCACGTGGAGTGACGGCAAGTATTCCATCGAGGCCATGGCCGAGGCCGCCAAGGCCCTGGGCTACTCATACATAGCCATAACCGACCATTCCAAAAGGATGGCAATTACCAAGGGGCTGGATGAAAAGAGGCTTATGGAACAGTGCGAAGAAATAGAAAGGATTCGCCAAAAGGTAGAGGGCATCACCATTCTGAAAGGAATTGAGGTAGATATACTGGAAGATGGAAGCCTTGACCTGCCAGACAGCGCCCTGTCAGCCCTGGATATGGTTATAGCTGCCGTACACAGCAAATTCAAACTTTCCAGAACAGAGCAAACCGAACGCATACTCCGGGCTCTTGACAACCCTCATGTTAACATCCTGGCACATCCCACCGGCAGACTCATTGGTGAAAGAGAAGGGTATCAGGCAGACATGGAAAAAATAATGCAAAGGGCCAAGGACAATGGATGCTTTCTTGAGCTCAATGCCCAGCCTGCCCGCCTGGACCTCAATGACGTGAACCTGAAATTGGCAAAAGACATGGGTCTTAAGGTGGCTATTTCCACGGATTCACATAATACTGACAGTCTCCTCTTTATGCGTTACGGCATCAACCAAGCAAGAAGGGGCTGGATAGAACCACAGGATGTGATCAATACCAAGCCCCTTGACAGGCTTTTAAAGTTATTCAGGCGTTAACCTGGGATTGGCGTACCTGAGCTGTGTTTTTACAAAAGCATTTTCGCCATAGACACACTGACTTCAATCTAAACCGCGGCCTTGAGACGCCTGACAGCAGCAATCAGGATATCCCTTCTTGTGGGAGCCTTGACATTTTCCCACTTTCTTTCATGAGGAGCACATTTCTTTACCAGGAGCCACGTGTCCCTATCAAGACCTGTATAATATACGTTTGGACCTATGTTCACCTCCTTTGAGGTGAGCCTTACCGCCTTTCCAGATGCCACTATCTTGTACACTTCGGAACCCTTGTCAGACAGATCTCCGAAAAGCCGTGCCGAGGTTATGCATGTCTTGACACATGCTGGCTCCTCGCCTGCCGACAGCCTTTCCACGCAAAAGGTGCATTTATCCGCCTTGGCCTCGTCAAGATCTTCGTTCAGGTATCTTGCCCCGTAAGGACAGGCCTCGACGCAGGAACCACACCCTATGCACCTGCTTTTGTCAATAAGAACAGCTCCGCTGAAGGGGTCCTTGTAGGTGGCATGGATAGCCATCTTTTTGGTTTTGCCGGTTTTTGGATCTTTGAACACCCGTTCCTCAGGGTCAACCGGACAGACCGAGACGCACTTGGGATCGTCGCAATGATTGCACAAGCCTGGATAAAACGTGTACGAAAGACCCTTTGGGGTTTTTTCAGGTCCAAGCCTGTGTACCCAGTTCCTCTGGTAACCCACGGGGATTGCCCATTCAGCCCTGCAGGCAAGTGCACATGCATGGCAGCCTACGCACCGTTTCAGATCTATAACCATGGCAAGCTGGCTCATTTTTTGCCTCCTGTTTCAGCTTTATTATCTTTTTTAATTTCAAACCTGGGCAGTTGCGGTGGCACAGGACAAAGATCAGGAATATCCATTACCTGGTTTCCCTTGATGATACGGACAAAGTTGGTCCTGTGACTTGAGGCGCCCATGAAAGGATCATCTTCGTACTCTGTCACCATGAACTGGTCGCTTGCTCCCTTTTTATATGCCTGCGAAAGCATCTTGGAACGGCTTCCATAGCCATGAGGGAGATAGACTGCATCCGGCCTGATCCCAGGCGTAACCATGAGCTTTACAGGCCATGATTGTGCCCCGTCCTGGTTTTCCAGCCTTATTTCTTCACCATCCTTCAGTCCCATTTTCCCAGCCACCTCGTCATTGAGCCAAAGGCGATTTTCCGGCCATTCATTATGAAGCCAGCTATTGTTCATGGTCCGGGTAAATGTGTGAACAGGCACCCTGCCGTAGATAAGACGAGCATAACCCTTGGGAGGCGCAGGGGTCGGAATGAACTTTGGCACCGGGTCCAGATCCTCGTCTTCAAAATCCTCTATACTCAATTCCATCTTGCCAGAAGGCGTATTGAATTTCAGATCCTTTCTGTCCCGGTAAGGATTTGCCTTGACCGGAACCAGTCCTCCCTTGGCATCCAGACTTTCGAGAGTAAGCCCAGCTTCTTTAAGTTCCTCTTCAATGATCTCCTTTTCATGTTCACAGTGAAAGCACGAGATTCCAAGCCGCTTGGCCAGTTCTCTGGCTATCCAGTACGGAGATCTCGACTCGAACATCGGATCCACTACCGGCTGTCTTACAGTGATGTAAGGGGTCAGGAGGTCGTATGTATAAACGGCATCATATCTTTCAAGATATGTGGCGCCAGGGAGCACTATATCAGACCACATGGCTGTCTCTGTAGGCAGAATCTCTTCGCAAAATATGAAATCCAGATTCTTGATGGCATCCATTGTATGTTCTGGTTTTGGTATGGTCTGAATAATATTTACACCGTTAATCCCCCAAAGCTTTACAGGATAGGGATCTCCGGTCAGGGAGGCCTTGATTATTTTGCTTGTGGGAGATCCGAACATGGAGGCAAAGGGATAGTAATCGTCCTGGATGGATTTTGCCGGCGTTTCCGGTTCCTCTCCGCATTCTGCACATTCAGCATGTCCCTTCTTAACCGGGGTTGGGAAGTAGAGCCCCCCTGGAACGCCTACTGCCCCGAAGAGGGCAGCAATTATTCCCAGGGCCTGATGCCTGCTGGTATCTCCTCTGCCATACCAGGTAGCGTGGCGTCCCGGGTGAATGGCCACATGGGGACGTGCCTCTGCAAGCGTCAAAATTGCCTTTTTCATATCTTCAGGCTTCAGGTCGCATATAGGCGCGGCCCATTCTATTGTGTATTTCTTTACCGCCTGCTTCACGTCTTCAAAACCTGTACAATGCTTTGAGACGAACTCTTTATCGTACAGGTTGTTTTCAATTATGAAATTCATCCATGCAAGGAGAAGGGCTGTATCAGTCCCCGGCCTTATGGGCAGATATATGTGCGCCTTGCCAGCCGGAGCAGAAAACCTCGGGTCCACCACTACCAGTTTTGCCCCATTATTTAACCCCTCCATGTATTCCTTGACGTGGGAGACATGGACGTTTTCACCAATATGGCTGGCCACCAGGAGTATGGCCTTGGCGTTTTTCATGTCAATGTACTGCCTGGTGCCAGAGGTGATATATCCCATGCTCTTTATGAACGCCAGGGCTGCCGGGCCGACACACTGAAAAAATGCAGGCTCGTTTGTATAGTTTTCTGTTCCAAGATCCTTGAAGATCCCTCTCATGAATTCTGCCGATGCCCCATGGTCGAAATAGGCAAGGGCATGGGGCCCATACTTGCTCTTAACCTTTTTGATATTGTGAGCAACCTCGTCCAGGGCCTCGTTCCATGAAATCCTAGCCCATTTTCCTTCTCCTCTGGCGCCTGTTCGTTTTAAGGGATATTTGATACGGTCAGGATCATAAAGAAGACGAATACCAGAGTTTCCCCTTGCACAAACTGTAGCCCCATTGGCAGGACTTTTCGGGTTGCCTTCAATTTTTACAAGTTTGCCGTTCTTGATTTTTCCCACAATGGGACAGCGCCAGAAACACATCTCACAAACACTGGGGACATCCTTGGCCCCCAGGCTGCCTGGCAATCCCTTGGCACTTTCAGCAGATGCTGTTACAGGCCGGAATAAACCCTTTCCCTGCAGTTCAATGGCGGCAAGGGCAGCGCAGGCAGAGGCAGAAAGCTTCAAAAAATTACGTCGCTTCATCAAAATCCTCCTCGCTTAATTTTCTTAAATAAAAAAGGGTCAACCATGACAAGAGGCTATAAAAAGAATCTGTCTCGGCAGATTGAACCTTTTGAACAAAAACAGGCACCCATTTGTTCAGGTGTGTGTTCAAAAATTCTGAAAGTAAAAGAAAATCGTCTCTCTCTAATAGTTCGGCCAGAAAAAAAAGCTCCATGGCCAGGAAATCACACGGCTCCTCCCGGCTCACAGGCTCTAATCCTGCCCTCTGATAAAAATTATACGCCTGGGAATGACCATCCTGCATGAGAAGGCCCTGTCCGGCTATATAAACGGACGCGTATGGTGGAGCCGGGACCCCTCCAGGACTATTGATGAAAAGCCTCGTGTAATTTGCAGCAAGTTCATCCCGGTCAAAGGAAAATCCGCCGGTTTCTGCCCCAGCATGCAAGGCAAGCTCCTTGATTGCATTGAAAAATTCCGGGGACGTGTTTTCTGATCTTGGATAAAGGAAGCCTGTGGCCAACAGACGGAATATGGGGATAAATTCAGTATTCACTTTTCATCGAGGCCTTATCATAAGCTTGCAGTTGGAGGAAATTCGTTAATGAATGTAATCTAATCTTTTGATAAAT
>QOAL01000093.1 GCA_003978135.1 Thermodesulfatator sp. | reverse complement strand
ATTTTAATAAAGAGTGATTATCTCAAGTTTTTAATAATTGCTGCAAAGTTATATAATATTATATAATTAAATCTAGACATTTAAAAAGGTTTAAAAGTACGAAAGCTTTAAGTAATACGATAATGAAAGTCGCTATATCTTCACCGCCATTGAAAGAGTTCAACACTTTCATCGTATATTCTCCGAACATAGAAGAGTTCAACGCTGGTATGAATTTGTCAATCAGTAACGATAATTCGATTGAAAATGTCATTACGAGGAAAAATATGATAACCATCGCGACCGGTACGAGTGCCTGTCCAACAAGATTGAAGAGTGCCGATACGACAGCTTGTTGCTTTCCACGGAAAAATATAAGAAACAGGTTTAGCGGTAACAATGAAATCATAACCGCCGTTTTGAAAAACCAGGATATTACGGCAAGCATCCATAGAAAAGATGGCAACTCACGAGGCCCTGGATCTGTTGAAGGAAATGCGTGTTTTTCAACACCTGAATGATGCGGTCTCTGATGTACACTTCCTGGTGGGCACCACGGCACGGACAGGAAGAAAGAGGCGAACCACACACAGCCCCAGAAAAATTGCTGTCAAAATTGCACAATTTCCCCTGGATGTGAACATAGGCCTGCTTTTTGGCTCAGAAAAGTGGGGACTAAACAACCAGGAACTCAGCCTTTGTGATTCCGTGGTCACTATTCCCACAAGTAAATTTTCTTCCATAAATCTTGCACAAAGTGTAATGATATTATGTTATGAAGTATTTACAGCAAAACTTGGGAATGAGTTAATACAGAGGCCACGCCCTGCCACCTTCATGGAAAAGGAAGGGATGTATGAACACCTTTACCACGTATTTGCCAGCATAGGCCTCTTTGACAAACAAACCCCTTCATACTGGATGCGAAATGCCAGGCGGCTGTTTAACGGGAAAACATTAACTGCCAGAGACGTGAAAATGGTGCGAGGCTTCCTCAGACAAATCAGCTGGGCACTCAGAAATGCAGGTGATTAAACATCTCCTTAAGCCCTGTCTTGTCCTGTCACTGTTTCTTTCCATGTTTGTGAGCGAGGATATCTGGGCTGGAAGTGGCCTCACCGGTGTCTTCGTATCATCCAAGATCCGTCCATATCTTGAAGCCCTTGAAGGATTCAAGAACACTTCAGACCGGGAACTTCTGGTGCTGTACCTTGATGAAAATCCAGAACTTGCAAGACATTACCTTTTAAAGGGAGAACTGGATGCCGCTGTCGCCATAGGCCCTGAAGCTGCCAAACTCATCTATTCCACAAAATCCCCAGTAGCAGTCAGGATGGTCATAATGACCCTTGACATAAAGAAACTCCTGCCCAATATCGATCCGTGCGGAATAGACCTCAGGCTTCCCATATCTTACCAGATCACCAGAATTGCATACAGGCTTGGCAGAAACAGGAGCCTGGCAATAATTTTCAATCCGGAAGAAAATTCGGATATAACAGCCGCCGCCAGGCTTGCGTGCAAGAAAAATGGCCTAAGCTTCATACCACTTCCTGTTACCGGTACTGACGAAATTATGAAGAAACTGCGGCCAGAGATAAAAAATATTGACATTCTTCTCTTTATTCCAGATTCAACTGTGATTTCCGAAAAGATCGTAACCCATCTGATAAAAGAGGCGATTTTCAATGGTATCGCTGCAGTTGGCTACAATCATTTCTTTTATGAAACCGGCGCACTCATGGCCTTTACCATTGATTACAAAAAAACAGGAGCAGACGGTGCAAGGCTCCTTGAAGAAATATCCAAGGGCCGCTGCAGGCTTTTGCCCCCGCCAGTCACGGAAGAGTGGAACAGCAAGGTCATTAAAATACTCAGGTCCAAAAGGCCTGATCGCTGGAAAGAGATTCCTGGAGGTGCAGCAGATGACAAATAGCACTTCTTTCATGAAAGATCTCAATTTCCAGCAACGGCTCGCCATTGGCATAGTGGTCCTTACTATTCTCACCACCATAACTCTGGGGTTCGTGGGAAGCCGCCTTTCAGAGGACTTCCTGCTCATAAGATTCAGGGACAGGATGGATTTTCTGGCCAAATATCTTGCGGCAAACTGTGAACTTGGAATCATACTGGATGACAGACAGATGCTACAGAGACTTGCGGAAAACCTGCTCAAGGAAGAAGACGTGGTGAGAGTCATAATAGAATCCACCAATGGGAAAATCCTTGCCAGGGTTCAGGTCTCCGATGAAACAGGCCATGACATCGTACAAACCCCTGTCTTTCTTACCACACAGTCGGAAAACCTGGCCTTTTCAACAGGCAAATCCGGGCAACAGATACTTGGCAGGGTGAAGATCTATTACAATACCACTGGCATAGAGCAGCTTTCACGGCAGCTGCATCTTAGATATGCAGGCATAACACTGTTAATAGCTGCAGGCGGCATCACGGCCTTTCTCTTTTTCAGCAAGTCTCTTACGTCTCCACTTGAACGGCTCATCGAGGCTGCCCAGGACATTTCCCAGGGCAATCTTGAGGTAAAATTGTCCGAGGGAAGCCTTCCTGAAACCAGAAAACTTGCCCGGGCCTTCAATACCATGACCAAGGCACTGAAACAGAGCAGAAAGGACCTGGAGTTTACCTATCAGCAACTTATTCAGCAGAAGGCGCTGGCTGAAATCGGCCATTTTGCAGTAACAGTTGCCCATGAAGTCAAAAATCCCCTGGGCATCATAAAAGGAGCCCTGGATATCCTGAAAAAACCTGACATTGACCAGGAAACCAGGATGACAATGATTGAATATGTAGATGACGAGGTAATGCGCCTTGACAAACTGATCCAGGATTTTCTTGAATTGTCGCGCCCCAGGCCTCTTTCATTCAATGAGGTAAACCTTTATCAGATGCTGTCAGACATAGTTGAGCGAATGAACCTGGAGTGGAAGCCCAAGGGAATAGATATAAAGCTGGAGATACAGGACAATGAAACGGGCTTTACTGTACAGGCTGATGAAGATCTACTTACAAGGGCTGTTTCCAATATCATAAAAAACGCCTGTGAGGCATCCTCACAACATCATGGGCCAGTGGTCAAGGTGGAACTTTCAAAAAATGACAACGAAACCGTTATTCGAGTGATTGATACTGGCAAAGGAATCAAACAGAAAGATATGAACAGGATATTTGAGCCATTTTTTACTACCAGGGCCGAGGGCACAGGCCTTGGTTTGGCGTTTGCCAAAAGGATTATAGAGGCTCACATGGGGCAGATAACAGTAGAGAGCGAAAAAGGGAAAGGGACGGTTTTCACCGTTTTACTGGGCTGAAAAGACGGAATAAACATGGCAAAGATTCTCATTGTAGACGACGAAAAAAAGATCCGGCACATACTTGCAATCATGCTTGCCCGCAAGGGTCATGACATTTCCCAGGCAGGAAACGGCAAGGATGCATTGGAGCTTCTGGAACAGAATGCCTTTGACGTTGTAATCAGTGACATACGCATGCCGGAGATGGATGGCTTCCAGCTCCTTGAGAACATAAGAAATATGGAAATACCAGTGCCGGTGATAGTAATCACGGCATTCGGCACCATTGAATCAGCAGTGGAGGCCATGAAAAAGGGTGCAGTGGATTACATCACCAAGCCCTTTGAAGAAGATAGAATAATCCTTGCGGTAGAGAAGGCCACCGGGGTATCAAAAATTCTCAGGGAAAATCTGAAGTTGAAAAAAGAGCTCCAGAGGCTTTCCGGCAAAGGTGAAATCGTATGCGTGTCAAAGGCCATGAAAAAGGTTTTGGAGATGGCATCCAGGGTTTCGGAAAAACCTGATACCACAGTGCTTATTACCGGGGAGTCAGGCACTGGAAAGGAGATAGTAGCAAGGTTTATTCACCAGCAGAGCCCCAGGGCCAAGAACAGGTTTGTTGCAGTAAACTGTGCGGCTATCACAGATACCTTGGTACAAAGCACTCTCTTCGGCCATGAGAAAGGCGCATTTACAGGTGCAGAAAAGACCAAAAAGGGGCTCTTTGAATATGCTGCCGGCGGCACCCTGTTCCTTGATGAAATCGGGGACTTGCCCCTTGAGGCACAGGCCAAGCTTCTCAGGGCATTGCAGGAAAAGACAATTCAGAGGGTTGGAGGCAATGAAACCATAGAAGTGGATGTTCGCGTAATTTGCGCCACGAACCAAGACCTGGAAAAGCTGGCCAGCCGCGGCGATTTCAGGCAAGACCTTTTTTACAGGATCAATGTATTTCCCATACATATTCCCCCGCTGAGACAACGAAAGGACGCTATCATCCCCCTGGCAGAATATTTTATAAAAAAATTCGTGGATTCTGAACCTGATACATCCGGCCAGCTTCTTACACAGGGGGCACAAAAGATACTCATGAACTATTCATGGCCTGGGAACATCAGGGAGCTTGCAAATACCATGGAGCGCGCCATAATACTTTCAGGCTTCCCCCCTATTACGGCGCAACATCTAGAGTTCCTGAAAACAGGTACAGAGGCGGCAAAACAATCAGGCACATTCAAGCTGACAGAGGACGGCATAAACCTGGAAGAACTGGAAAAAGATCTTATAAAACAGGCGCTGCTCATTACCGGGAACAATCAAAGTGCAGCGGCAAGGCTTCTGGGTCTTACCAGGTCGAAATTCAGGACAAGAGTCAAACAACTGGAGGAAGGCAGTTGAAATCATATTACCGGGGATATGTGCAAATGTTGCAAAGACTCCTTGTCATAATTTGTCTTGTCTCAGCCCAGTTGATGTTTAATGCTGCACCTTGTCTTGGGGTACCTACCAGGCTCCTCTTTGTGGGAGAAGACCTGTCTGTTGTAACCAGCGCTTCCAAACACCCGGAATCCCCGGAACAGGCCCCGGCAGTCGTTTCAATAATCGATTCACATAAGATTGAAAAGTATGGGCTCAGGACCCTGGGAGAGGCACTTTCAATGGTGCCGGGTTTTTACATGGCACAGCGGGAATGGGGCAAGCAGCCGTATTTCAGGGGCATTCCAGACAGTTTCCTGTTTCTCTATGACTCTGTTCCCATGACATCAGATAATACGAAGTCAATATTTCCCCTTGATGAAGAGTTAAGTCTGGACTTCACCAAAAGAATAGAGATCATCAAGGGACCTGCATCGGTCTTATGGGGGCCGGATGCCTATGCAGGAGTTGTAAACATCGTTCCCATGGAAGGCAGGGACGTAGATGGCTTAGATATTAAACTTCGGGGTGGCACGCCCAATCATTCTGGTCACTTCACCGTAAGCCTTGGGAAAAATTACGGGCTGTGGGAGGGCTTTGCAGCGGTCAGTGCCACACAAAACCGAAAGTACAACAGAGGATACAACGTACTTGAATGCAGTAAAAACCAGCCATGTCCTAGGCAGTACAGACGGGGAGACGGAACCATAGATGACTCAAAATACATAGAGGCTGTCTTTAATTTGTCATGGAAAGACTGGCTCAGGCTTTCCGGGCGATGGTCGGAAATGACGGACAGGTACGTGGTTGGAGAAGAAAAGTCTGACAAATTATGGGCTGCAAAGAAAAAAACACCCTTCAGGTTCATCCGGCTGGAGATGAAAAAGGGTTTTGGTCTGAACAACATAAGGCTGAATTCCTACTATAGCCAGATAC
>QOAL01000007.1 GCA_003978135.1 Thermodesulfatator sp. | reverse complement strand
CTTATGCATGAGCTCGGCATCTGGGTCGAGGTGACAACGCTCATCATACCTGGCTGGAACGATTCAGAAGAGCAACTGAGAGATATCGCCCGTTTTATAAGGGATGTTTCCCCTTCCATTCCCTGGCATGTCACAGCATTTCATCCTACCTACAAGATGATGGATAAGCCGCCCACTCCTGTTTCCATACTCAGAAAGGCAAGGGAAATCGGTCTCAATGAAGGACTGCGATTTGTCTATGAAGGTAACATTCCCGGGGAAGGCGGAGAAAATACCTATTGCCCAGCCTGTGGCGAAGAAATAATAAGGCGATACGGTTTTGCCATTCTTGAAAACAGGATGAAGGACGGCACCTGCCCAAAATGTGGTGAGAAAATAGAGGGCATCTGGAAATAGAGCGGGTAGGTCGCGGATAACGGGAGAAGGAGAGACAATAACTAGACTTCCTGTCTTCTCTTTCTTCTCCTCCGGAGTTTGGGTCTGACACCCCGGCGTAAATTCACGTACTGGTGAACGAATTCCAGGTACACGTCTCCCACGTGCATGGCCAGTTCTTCCCGGGTGCCACTTGGTGCAATCTGGAACTGTGTCGCCTTTGATCTGCTTTCAACTACCAGCCACTCCACTTCCGTGAGGGTCTGGATCACATCCCTTGGGCTGTGGATAAATAGTACGGGTTTCTCAAAGGTGGACATCTTTTTTCGGTTTTGGAAAATAGGACCTTCTGGAATCAGGCTTTCATCAATTCCTTTCCTGGTAAGATAATCTCTGGTTTTGTTGAAAGCGCTTTCCATGATAAGGCAAAGGAGTTCCTTTTCATGTGCTACCGCAAGATCCAATGCAACCGCAGAGCCGATGGATCTGCCCATTATAACAAGCCCGCCGGTTCTGCCTGAATCCTTCATCCAGTCTTTTACTCCCTGGTAAAATACCTCTGCATCCTGGAAAAGGCTCGCCATGGAAAGCTGTCCCGAGCTCTTGCCTGTGCCCCTGTAATCCAGGCTTATAAAGGAAAATCCCAGATTCTTGAAGCCTTGACCCAGAAGGGCAAGGCTTTCAATGTGCTCGTATTCTGCCGGAAGATATAGGATATGCGGGTCCTCGGGGTTACCCTCAAAGATCCTGGCAGTAAGCCTGGTTTGATCTGCAGCGGGGATGTCCAGGAAAAGGCAGTCGTCCTTGTCATGGGAATCCTTGGCAGCGCTGCCAAGGTCCAGGGGCCTGAAAAGGAAATCACGGATTACCGGTGTATCGAGTTTGCTCAGGGGATTTACTGCCACCAGTCAAGCCTTTCTGTGAATTCCTTTATTTTTTGCCTCTTGACTCCGGAGGAAAAATCCCTGTGGCCCATGTATGAAAGGGTATGTTTTTTCAGGTTATCCAGGAGTTGTGAGAAAACCTCGTCTTTTTCCCGCTCGTCAATGAAATTCCTTTCCTTTTTGAGCTGAAACAGGATTTTATCTCCATTGCTGCTTACGAATTTTTCAAAAAGCTCGTCAGGGTCACCAAAACCCTGGAAATCCTGCCTGGTGACCCTAATAGGAATCTTGACAAGAAGGCCAACAAGCCACCTGTCACCTGCCAGTTTCCTGGAATAGTCGTAAAATTCCACCCTTAGACCGTTTGGAAGATCTATGGTCTCAAACATTACGGGTTCTTTTAATGCAGTCTTATGGTCAAGGTCTAGGCTGTCAGTCATTATTAATGCTTGAATGCCCTTTGCCCGGTAAATACCATGGTTACAGGAGGATCAGCTTCATTACAGGCTTCAATAGCCTCCCAGTCACGTATTGATCCGCCCGGCTGTACTATGGCGGTAACTCCCTGCCTTATTCCAACGTCCACGCCGTCCCTGAAGGGGAAAAAGGCATCTGATACCATGGTGGAGCCGGGTATGTTGCCCCGTTCCTGTCTCACCTGGTCATCTATTTCTTCTTTCTGGGCGGCGTCTCTTTCACCCTTTTCCACGGCAAGTTCCAGCTCCTTGTATGAAATGCCATATTTGTCAAAACAGACTATGTCAGCGTACTTGGTATATGCCTTGTACACAGCTATTTCCGCAACGCCAACCCTGTCCTGCTCGCCTGTGCCAATTCCAACGGTCACCCCGTTTTTCACATATATGACTGAATTTGAGGTAATTCCCTGCTCAACAGCCCATCCAAAGATAATATCCTGGTATTCTGCCTCGGTGGGAAGCCTTTTGATCTTGTAGAGCTTGCCCTTGTATTCACATTCTGCCGGCTTCAAGTCGTCCTTCGTCCTAATCTTGTTCACAGGCGACTGCTGTACGATTAGGCCACCGTCAATCAGGCTTTTGAAATCCACGAACCTTTTATCCCAGAATGATTCAAGCTGTTCTATTTTTTGTATCCTTATGATTCTCAGGTTCTTGCGGGCTGCAAGTATATCCACAGTCCCTTCTTCATATTCAGGCGCAGCCACTACTTCTACGTATTGCTTGCTGATGGCCTCTGCAGTGCCCTTGTCAACAGGACGGTTAAGGGCAACACAACCTCCGAATGCAGCGACCCTGTCGGCGCGAAGTGCCTTCATGAAGGCATCGTCTATTGCGTCTGCCTTTGCTACTCCACAGGGATTGTTATGCTTGACTATGACGCATGCAGGAGTCTTCATGAGAAACTTCAATATGTTCAGCGAGTTGTCAACATCGGTCAGGTTGATTTTTCCCGGGTGTTTTCCCGCCTGGATCATGTCTTCTTCCGAGATGGCGCTCACCAGCCCGTTCCCAGGCTCTATGAAGGCACAGTCTCCCAGGACAAGATTTCCGTTTACAAGCTGATAAAGGGCTGCCTCCTGGTCCGGATTCTCTCCGTACCTCAGGCCCCTTTCCTCAAGCTCGCCGGTGCTTTGGTTCTCGATTGTCCATGTCCTCTTTTTGTAAACCAGTTCCTGATCTCCAAATGAAATCTTCATTTCGGACGGGAAATGGTCGCCTATGATCTTTTTGTACATCTCTTTCATGTCGGCCATGGCAGTACTCCTATTTGATTTCTGCTAATTTTTTTTCAAGACCTTTTTTGTCCATAACTCCAGAATGATACCTGCCGTCTGGAAAGATATAAGTGGGGGTCCCGGTTATACCCTTACCCATGAGAAAACTGACGGTTGTTTCCACCTTTTTTTTGCCGTCTTCACACTGGTTTTCTGATCTGTATCTGTTTTTCAAACCTTCCAAGCCCTTTTTGTCACAAATAATGGAAATGCTTTCCTCCTTGGCGCCCTTGTGGAACTTCAAGGGGAAAAGCAGGAACTTGGCCTGTACCTTGCCTTGCCGGGCCAGGGGCTCAAGGATAGTTTCGGCCTTCTTGCAATAGGGACATTGGGGATCTGTAACAAAATATATCACCGGCCCTTTGTCGCCTACAGTGAATGCAGTCAGTTGGTCCAGTTTCTTCACCTCTTCCTTGGAGAGGCGGTTGATTTCCATCATGGTTTCCCTGGTGAGATTTTTTCCATCCTTTGTGCTGAACAGCTGGCCAGCAACCAGGAAATCTCCAGCGGTGTCGCAATATATCAGCCGTTTCTGTTTCTGGAACTGCACCTGGACCTGGCAAAGCCCTGGCATCTGCGCGGGCTTTATGTCAATCACCTCTATAGGCCTGTGAAAGGTGTTTTTGACCGCCTTCTGGACCTTGTCCTTTGGAGGACATGAGTCAGCAAAGGTCTCCGAAATGGAGACAAAAAACATGCAAAGGAGAAGAATAAGAAAAAGTAGGCAAAAAGTGTTTGGAAGCTTTGTCATGAAAATACTCCTGAAAATTTTTGGGCTAAGGTAACACATGGGAGCCATTAGCGCCACCAGCTTACCCCAAGTCGCCTGATGACATTAAGTCCCCCTGGAAGTACAAGGGTATTATCCAGTCCAACAGATCTGAGAAACACCTGAATTTCGTAAGACCTGGTTCCTGCATTACAGATAAGAATAAGGGTTTTGTCCGTGGGAAGGTCCTTGTAATTTGCACGAACCTTGTCATAGACCAGGGCCATCCACTTGTCTGGATAGGCCGCAGCCCACGGTTCTGCCTCCTTGGGGTGTCTCAGGTCAACAGCCATCCAGTCTGAATGTTCGCTTCTGCCGTCCATCCAGTCCACGAACTCCTCAGTGGAAACGGTCTTGAGCCGCCCTTCTACCAGGTTGTCTGCAGTGTTTGCTGCGGCATTCAGCACGTCAACTGCTGTGGAAAAAGGCGGTGCATAGGCCATTTCCAGGTTGCTGAAATCAGAGATTCTGGCCCCTGCAGCAATCATTGAGGCAGCAGCATTTATACGCGCCAGCAGGCCGTCTCCCATCTTGGCATAGCCCTGCAGGCCCAGGACTCTTTTGTCCGAGGCATCAACTATCAGGTTGTTAAACATCAGGGCCTGGGTGGGAAAAAAGTGTGCCCTGTCCGACTGGACTACCAGGGCATTTACAGCCCGGTATCCCTCGGAAACTGCAACTTCAGTGCTGATTCCAGTGGCCCCGACGCATATATCAAAGACCTTCATTATGAAGCTTCCAACCACTCCGTCAAACCTGCTGGGAATACCTGCAAGATTGTCTGCAACCACCCTTCCCTGGCGGTTGGCTACCGAGCCCATTGGTGCATATGCCTTCTTGCCAGTGACCAGGTTGTAGGTTTCCACGCAGTCACCTGCAGCGTAAATAGATGGGTCAGATGTCTGCATGCGCTGGTTGACCACAATGGCGCCAGAGGGAGATACTTCAAGGCCAGCCTCCTTGGCAAGTTCTCCCCTGGGCCGGACGCCTGCCGCAACTATCACCAGATCGCATTCCAGCTCCCTCTTGTTGGTGATGACCTTACTCACCCAGCCTTGTTCGTTGCCCTCAAATTTTTGGGCAGCTTCACTTGTATAGCAAGCTACACCATTTTCCTTAAGGTGCTGCTGCACCATGGAAGCAATGGTTACATCCACGATTCTTGGCAGTATCTGGGGCATAAACTCCACGATGGTCGTTTCAACTCCCCACAGATCTGCCAGGGATTCCGCCATCTCGATTCCAATGGCTCCTCCGCCTATAACCACTGCCTTGCCAACTTTGCCCTGGGCCAGGAGATCCTTGATTGCTATGGCCTTGTGAAGGCTGCTGATGGTAAAGACTCCTTTAAGCTCTTTCCCGGGAATTGGAATCATGTTTGGCCTGCTTCCAGTGGCCAGTACAAGCTGGTCATAGGGTATTTGATCCTTTTCCCCTGTCTTTACATTTTCTACGTGAACTACCTTTGCATTCCTGTCAATGGAAAGTGCCCGTGTCAAGGTTCTGACATTTAGGCCCTTGGCTTCCTTGAAGAAATAAGGATCCCGGACCATGTGAAAACTTGTAGATCTGAGTTCTTTTTCATCTGCAACATCTCCTGACACAAAATATGGAATGCCGCAGCCTCCGTAGGAGATAAGGTCGTCCTGATCTATTAAGGTTATTTCTGCATCAGGAAGTAGACGCCTTGCCCTGCATGCAGACTTTGGCCCTGCAGCCACTGCCCCGATCACTACTATTTTCTGGCTCATGAAATGTCCTCCTCTGCAGACGGAAATAAAAAAGGACTAAAAAAGATGATAAAAGTGAATTACGATTCAATGTTCAAAGTTATCACAAAGCTGTCTTAATGCAACATCCTGGCTATAATTTTTCGAAGCGGGACCCAAGGCTTGTGGCATGG
>QOAL01000195.1 GCA_003978135.1 Thermodesulfatator sp. | reverse complement strand
TTTACCAGACGAAGAATCTTAACACTGAGCGCTGGATCCTTAACCAGCAGGGCATGGATCTGTTCCATGTCCACATCTGGATGGTTGACCGCAGCCATTATCCTGAGTCTGGTACGCCGGGATGGTTTCACTTCCCTTGCCTTTAGAACTTTAGGCCTTGCAAAGAAAAAACCCTGGAAATAGTCATATCCCAGATCACATGCCTGCTTAAACTGATCTGCCGTCTCTATCTTTTCCGCTATCAGCCGGGTGTCAGAACTTGCAAAATCCCTGCTGACAGCCTCCCTTTCGTCGCCACTGGTGTCCAGCCAGTCCACCTTTATAAAATCCGCAAGGGGAATAAGTGGTTCCAGTTGATGAGTGAAGACAAAATCATCAAGGGCTATGCGGTATCCCTTTTTTTTGAGAATGGAAACAGTTTCTACCAGTTCCTCATCCACCGCCACATCCTCAAGTATCTCTATGACCACCATCTTTGGAGCCAGAAATGTCAGATCAGACAGGAGAAAGGATCTGGAAAAATTTATAAATGCCCTCCTGCCGCCTGTAATACGATCCAGCCCGAAATTGCAGAATGAATTTTCGAGCAGCCTTATGGTGGCCTGGGTGTCAGGGATTCCAGGGAAGATGTTTTGCAATCCTGCCCTGTACAAGAGTTCATAGGCATATGTCTGTTTCTTGATGTCCAAAATGGGCTGGCGCCCTATAAAGACCCTGGATACGTTTCTCATGTGCTCCTGGAGATTTCGTGCTTTTTTTATTTTATCTTCCTATCGTCAGTTATGTTCGTCCGTGTTAATCAGGAATCTGGTATTGCGCTCAACCAAATCTTCTCCTTAGGCAGAAAATCTTTCCACCAACCGTTTCGGGAAATGAAATGAATACCTATAGTATAATTTGACTGGAACTTATTATTTTTGTTTTTCCTTTCAAATGGAGACATGTCATGTCACATGAAGTCAAAGAGCTCGTAAAGAGGCTGAGGCCATCCCTTTCTCTTGGGGAATACGGAAAGATATTCACGGATACCACTTCTTACATGAATATCTCTTACGGGGATGTTATCGAGATCGACAACCAGCATTACCTTGTGCTCAGGGACGAGGCGGAACGCAGTTTCGGCATAGAGGATCCAAAATACTGGGTTAAAAGATGCATCCACCTTGAGACCGGGGAGCGCAGGATACTTAAGCTGGTCTTTCATGAAAAATTTATGTTAAAGCTTGGAAGCCTTGAGATACCCTGCTACCGCAGCCCTGAAAAAGAGGCCCGTATCCTGGATCTGGTCCGGGATGATCTGAGATTTATGCAGGGCTTTTCAAGATTTGACAAGAAGGGAAACATAGTCCGCATTATCCAGGTAATAAAAGGGAAAAGACTGGATCATCATGTCTTTGAACTGGAAGTACCCCACAGGGATTATTTCCACGAACATCTTCCTGCCATCCTGGAAAAATTCCTGGATTCCTGCCTGGCCATAAGATATCTGCATGACCACCAGGAAATTCACGGAGACATAAGACGGGATCATCTCTGGATAGAACACGGCTCAGGCAGATACCGCTGGATTGATTTTGATTACACCTATGAATTTGAGGAAAACCCCTTTGGCCTTGATATCTTTGGCCTTGGCAGCCTGCTCATTTTTCTTGTGGGGAAACAGATTTACACCCTGTCAAACCTGGCTTCCCAGGGATTTTCTCCAGACACGGCTGCTGCCTTCAACCAGGGTGATTTTTCGCTGCTTTACAAGAACAGGATAGTAAACCTTCGAAAACTTTTTCCATATATCCCTGAAAAATTAAACCTGGTCCTAATGCATTTTTCAAACCGGGCGGAAATCTTTTATGAAAGCGTGGATGAATTTCTTGCCGAACTTGAACCATGCATCAAGGAAATTAAAAAATCATGAAAGGAGATGGTCATGAACCTGAAAAAGATATTGATTGCCGCAGACGCATCTGAAAATGCCAAACGTGCTGCAGCTTATGTGGGAGAAATAATCGGTCCAAGGAAGGATTTTGAAATTGAAATTCTCTATGTCCTGAGATACCCGGACCGGGACCTCTTTCCCGACGCGGACGCATGGGAAAATAAAAAAGATGAAGAAAGAAAAAAGGCCCAGGAAGTGCTGAGTGGGCTTTCAACAGTCCTGGAAGAAAAGGGGATCCCGGTATCTGCCATCTCAACAGTCTCAAAAGAGGCAAAGGGTTTCAGCATTGCCCAGGCCATTTTGGAATACCAGCAGCAAAACGGCTTTGGCACCATTGTTGTGGGAAGGCGCGGGGTATCAAAGGCCGAGGAATTCCTCTTTGGAAGTGTGTCCAATAAAATAGTTCACTACGCCAGGGACTGTGCTGTCTGGGTGATAGAGTAACCTCTGCCCCCACATGAAAAAAACGAGGCTGGTAAACTGTATTGGCTTTGATGACTGCCCCTTTGAAAGGGATTTCAAGGGAGATGTGGAGATAGTCGGCACTGTCTGGGCGGACTTGAGACTTGATGGAATACTCATGGGCAAGGTGCGAAAGGACGGCATAAATTCCACAGAGCGTATAGCCAGCCTGGTCAAGGGTTCAAAATTTTTTCAGCACGCCGGGCTGATTATGCTTCAGGGAATAGCCTTGGCGGGATTTAATGTGATAGACGCCTGGAGGCTACACAGTCTGCTGGATATGCCTGTTCTTATCGTTTCCCGAAGACAACCGGACATGAAAGCAATAAAAAAGGCGCTTTTTACAAGGATTCCAGGGGGCAGAAAAAAATGGGATCTTATCAAGAAAATGGGCCCCATGGAGAAATGCCACGGGTGTTTTGTTCAGAGAGCAGGGCTGGACTTTGAAGAGGCCCTGGCAGTGGTTGAGAGATTTTCCATTTACGGCAATATTCCAGAGCCTCTTAGGATAGCGCATCTAATTGCAGGGGCCATGGTATATGGAACAAGCACCGGTAGGGTTTAAAAAATTTTTTTAAAGATTAAAAATTTTTTTGCCCCAAACCCAAGGAAAATCAGGACCTGAGTCTTTTCTCCCGTCTTTCAATTTCCTTCAGTTTTTTCTTGTAATATCTGAGGCATTTTTTAATGAACCTTTGCTGACCCCATTTGCTTCTCAGGTTATCCCGTTCCACAGGAGCATCCCAGCAGGCCAGCAGTACAAGCTTCATGGGCATATTCATGTCTATAAGGCAGTTTATCTTGCTTTCATAATATTCCTTCTCTACCTGGAGCTTGATACGCTGGTTCTTGGTCAGGCTTGGTATGGGCAGTTCGTGTTCCTTCTTAAGCGCAATCATAACCTTCACCTCGTTTTCGCCTTTGTCTTTTTAGTACAAGCAAGATATTTGCCAACAAGAGACCGTTTTCTAATCCAAAAGATGGCTTGAACAAAGGCCGATTAATGCCGATAAAAACAGGGAATGGAAAACTTTTATCCATAATGGAAAACTTTTTCTCCAAGGAGTATGAAAAAAAATATCCCAATAATAGATCTTGATGCCCAGAGACGAAAACGGGCCATAATATCCAAGATAAAATCAATCCCTCCCCTGCCTGCAGCAGCCCAGGAGGTGCTTAGTATCGTTGCCGGCAACCCCAGGGACATCAGACGGCTGGAACAGGTGATCGTCCATGACCCGTCTCTTTCTACCCAGCTGCTCAAGGTGGCAAACTGTGCAGCCTATTATCCGGCAACAAGGATAGATACTGTCCAGAGGGCCATAGTATTTCTGGGTTTTGCAGAAGTAAGAAGCCTTGCCCTGAGCCTGAGCGTTTCCAGCGTCTTTAAGGGCAAAAAATCTGCATCTGGCTTTGACAGACAGGCCTTCTGGGAACACTCCATAGGCACTGCCATGATCTCAAGGGTGCTTGCAGGTGAGCTGGAATTACAGGAAACAGACCTGTTTTTTACCTGTGGCCTTCTTCATGACCTGGGCAGGGTGGTAATGGATAGCTGTTTCCCGGATGAATGGAGGCAAATCCTGAAATTTGCCGTGGAACACGAATGCTCCCTTATAAAGGCAGAACGAAAGGCCGGATTTCCTCATAATGTCATAGGAGCCTGGCTTGCAAGAAACTGGGGTATTCCTGAAATCTATGCCAGGGTAATTGCAAGCCATCACCTGCCAGTCAGCCATCCCAAGTTCAACGTCCACGGCGGACTGGTCCAACTGGCAGACCATTTGAGTCACGAGATGGGCATGGGCCTCCTTAAGCCGCCAAACTGCAATAGCGCGGCCCTGGCTAATGCCCTGGGAATAGGCACAAACAGGCTCTCGTTGCTGGAAGAACATCTTCAAAAAATAGGAGAACTGGCAGAGGCCATAACTACTGGATTTTTATAGATAATTTTTGATTTGCATGTGAAATGTATCCCTTTTGTAGTCCTTGACATGCGGGCAAAGACGTGTTTAATTAAAAAAATCAGAGTGTAACAAAACATTTACCCCTGCTGGTCCCTCTGTACCATCTCCAACAAAGACGACCAACATACCCACCTCCATCCTTCTTAACCGGCAGGGGTTTTTTTCATTTCTTTCAGAACAAATTCCTTTCACCATCGTGAACACATTTTAAAAAAATAAAAAATTATAAACCAAGGAAACAGGTCATGAGGCATCTTAATTACATTTTCAGGAAAATGAACTTTTTCAGGATTTCGGAAAGACATTCAAAGATCTTAATCTTCATTATGGCGACCCTGCTTGCCGGCGTTTTCGGGCCGACAATCGTCACGGCAGAAAATCAGGTAAAGAAACCTGATACATGGGAAAATACGTCACTTACTCTCTATAAAACCATGGCCCTGGTCAGGGACAAGAAATCTGTGTCGCTCAAAAACGGTCAAACAAGCACGCTCATTATCCCGGTAAGCGGAAAAATAATACCAGAGTCTGCAGTTGTATCATGCAATAAGGCAGACATCCTGGAAAAATCCTTTATATTCAAGCCCCTTAGCCCTCAATCCCTACTTCAGGGCTACATTGGCAAAGAAGTTTTCCTGATAAAAACTGACAAGGACACCGGCAAGGAGGAAAGCATATCTGCCACACTGCTGTCTGCGGACAAAGGCATCGTCCTCAAGATAGGCAACAGGATAGAAACCACCATACCCGGCCGCATAGCATTTCCAGGGCTGCCTGAAGGCATGGGAGACAAGCCGGTACTGAAAGTCAAACTTCAAGGAAAAACCCATGGGGATGTGCCGGTAGGCCTGGCATATCTTACACGAGGCATAAGCTGGAATGCTGATTATGTGGCAGTGCTGGATACATCTGCAAAAAATCTCTCCTTCCAGGGCTGGATTACCATTCGCAACAATTCTGGTATTTCCTTCCAGAATGCCTCGGTACAGCTGGTTGCAGGTGATGTCAACGAGGAGAGGAAACCTGGAGTGCTCACCAGGAATTTTGGCATGGAAAAGGCAGCTGCCCCTGCATCACCCCTGGGCCATGATGTGAGCCAGGAAGCATTGTTCGAATACCACCTTTATTCCATTGAGCGTGCGATCAACCTGGACAAGAACATTTTAAAACAGGTGGCCCTTTTCACAGCAGAAGGCGTACCTTTTACCAGGGAATTCCTGGTAATTGGAAACAGGTATCCCTTTTCCAGGAGTACTGGAGCCAGAAAAGACAAGCTGGAGGTATCTGCCATAGTTTCATTTGCCAACGACCAGGCTTCACATCTCGGCATTGCCATACCAAAGGGGGAAGT
>QOAL01000133.1 GCA_003978135.1 Thermodesulfatator sp. | reverse complement strand
CTTTTCAGGTGCACAGGCTATGTAGCTGGCTATTGACCCATAATCTATACCAAATCCGGTAAAGGAGGTAACCGAATACGCCAGGCTTTTCTTGTCCCTCAGGTCAGTAAATAGCCTTCCCCCCTGACCTGACAGAATGGCATTCAACACCTCCAGAGGATACCGGTCAGGACTGGTGAGACCTGGCCCCATGAAGCCCAGAACTATGTGTTCCTGCTGCCTTTCCCTGTGAAGGCTCACCATCTTAGGAGCTGTAACAGGTTCAGGCGCAGGGGGTGTGGGCAAAAACAAGGTTGATTCATTCTGCCAGGATTTCAACTGGGTATCCAGATTCTGATACAGTTCATCTGCATCAATATCTCCCACTACAGAGATAATGGCCCGGTCGGGTACTGCAAAGGCATTGTAAAGCTGCTTCAGGTCATGAGAATCCAGCCTGGTAACCGTCTCAGGTGTGCCCAAAACATTCATGCCGTAGGGATGGGGAGAAAAGAGAAGCTTTCTGAATTCCCTGATTGCTACCCCGGGCAGATAATCATCCTGCTGTCTTATTCTGGCCAGGATTAATGGTTTTTGTTTTTCGACCTCTTCCTTGGGAAAAGTCGGGGAAAGCAATACTTCCATGAGGAGACCAAGCCCTTTTTTGAAGGAATCACTGGTAAACCTGCCTTGGAGGCCAAAGGAATTCTGACCTGAAAAACCGGAAATCGTAGCTCCCAGGGAATCTGTTATGTCAGAGATGGCATCAGCATCGTGAAGGCTGGTACCCTTGTTCCACGTCCTGGCAAGCAGATTGAAAATACCGTTATTGTCGGGCGTCTCATATCGCAGCCCCCCTGGAAACACAATCCGAACTGCCACTGTTGGAAGGTCATGGGCTTCCAGGGCAAGAATGGTTGCCCCATTGGCAAGGATGAACTTCCTGACCACGTTTTTTACTGCAATATTCTCATCAGGTGGCAACTTGGCTGCTGAAGCGGCAATCTCGGCCTCCATGATAATGTTCGAGAGTTTCTTTTCATCAATAGAAACCTTTTCCTTTTCAGGAATCACCATGGCCACATTGATGGCATCGGCCCTGAAGTATTTCCTGGACACCGCTTGAATATCTGCCGTGGTCACCTGGCGCACCTTTTCCAGATATTCCTGCTCCTTGTTTGCATCTCCCGCAAGGGTTTGAAAGACCCCAAGCTTTCTGGCTTCTCCTTCCATGGTTTCCTGGCTGAATATAAAATCCGTCAGAACCTGTGTCTTTGCCTTCCTGAGCTCCTTCTGGCTTATTTGAGATTCTTTCAGACCGAACAGGAGGGAAAAGGTTTTGGACAGGACCGCTTCTGCCTTGTCTGGATCTATGTTGGCAGTGATCTCAAAAAGACCTGGCCCCATGGGGGTAAATGCAGAAGCGCTTACACTGTGAACAAGCTGAAGCTGATTTTTCAAGGTGGAGACCAGATAGGAGCTCTCACCGTGGGAAAGATAGGCTGCCAGAAGATCCAGGGCAGGGACATCAGCGCTATTAAAGCCGGGAATCCCGGAAAAGGAAATGGCAAGGTAGCCTTCCTGACACTCCATTTTTCTGAGGCTGTGCCTGGGAGAATTCTGTACGGGTTCTTCTGGAAACCCCGGTGAGTCACAAGACGCCTTGGTTTCCTTTCCAAAATACTGGCCTATCATTGCAACGGCCTTTTGGGTGTCCACATCTCCTGCCACAACCACCGAGATGTTGCACGGCCTGTACCGTTGGGCCATGTAAGCCAGGATATCCGATCTCGTAAAGGACATAACCGTCTTTTCATTACCTATAATGGGACGCATGTACGGATAACGGGAATAGGAAATTTTCATAAGGTCTTCAAAGAGCATCACCCTGGGCCTGTCCTCCCTCATGCGCATCTCTTCGAGTACCACCTTTTTCTCCCTTTCCAGCTCGCTGGGGTCAAACTTGGAATGAAAGACTGCATCCTCCAGGATATCAAGGGCGGTATTCAGGTGGCTGCTTGGGACCACGCAGTGGTAAACTGTATAATCATATGAGGTATAGGCATTTATGGTGCCGCCGAGAGATTCTATGGTTCTGGCCAGTTCCCCGGGGCCCCTCTTTTCTGTTCCCTTGAAAATCATATGTTCAATCAAATGGGTTATTCCAGCCTGGGCATCGGTTTCGTATGCGCTTCCTGCCTTGACCCACACCTGGACTGCAGCCACAGGAGCCCTGTGAGCCTCCTTTACTACAGCGGTAAGACCGTTATCCAGAACCTGGATGGTCAGGCCAGGGGCATGGTTTTGAGTCTGGGCAGATTTGGATATCAGGGTTAAGGCCAGTGCCATTATGCCGACAAGGATTATTTTCGTTATCACGGGCATTAAAACTCCTTCCTCTATTATTGAAAAAAGCAGGACCAGGAACTTGATCCAAGACTGAAATAATACCACTGAATTAATAATGAATAGTCATTCAACTAAACCTTGACACAGTGCGTGAATTTTGGTACACACGAATCAATTTGTAGAAATATTAATAACTTTATTGCCCGGCTCACGCAACGGATAATCCTCAATTTACGGGAGTTCTCTTAACAAGGCATTATCGGACAGGAGGGGAGGAACAGTCTTATGAAGGATACAGTCAGAAGATTCTTCAAGATTCTTTGTCAGACCGAATGGAACGCAACCGTTTCTGGCATAATAGTGGCCTTACTAAGCATTCTCATAATGGCCTGGTGGAGGCCATGGGGTGCCGTTGGAGCCATAAGGAACTGGGGAGAATGGATACTCTATGGCGCAGGCCTGTTTGACAAGCCCAGCGACTTCCTCATCAGTTCAGGCTCGGTTATTGGTATCGGGTTTCTGGCTGGTGCCTTTATATCTGCCTGCCTCGGCAATGATTTCTCATTCAAGTTTCCTCCTCCGTGGGAATGGGTAAAGGCCATTATAGCCGGAATTCTCATGGGTATCGGTTCAGCCTTTGCCGGTGGATGTAACGTAGGAGGAATGTACAACGCCATTGGCAACCTTGCTGCCAACGGCTTCACCATGTGGCTCGGACTCATTATTGGCGTGGTCTTGGGCCTCAAGTACATCTATTGGGAAATGGAACATGTCACCTGGGGAACCACCGGTGGAAAAAATCTCGACTTCCCCTATGGTCTGAAGATTGTAGTGGGCATCATAGCCTTTGCAGTGCTTGTATGGGGTGCCTATAACTATGCAGGCATGAGCGACAATTATGCTGCATCCCTCAGCGGAATCCTGCTCATTTCGGCAGGCCTTGGCTATACCATGCAGAGGGGCCGCTGGTGCATGGTCCAGGCATTCAGGGAACCGCACATGACCGGTGACTGCACCCTGGCCAAGTCTGTGGCACTCAGTATCCTGATCCTGGCCGTTGGCTGTGCAGTACTGAAATATGCCGTGCCCATGAGAGGTTCGGCTATTGCAGTACAGGCTGCACTTGCTGATGCAGTTGACGAGCTTGATCCAGATGAAATTCAGGACGAAGATCTTGCTGATGCAGTAGAAGAGGTCATTGATGCCTCTGAAACCGCTGTGGCAGCAGCCGAACGCGTTCTGGATCCTGTCAATTACGTACGCGGCACCTTTGGCTGGGGCGGCGTTCTGGGAGGCTTTCTCTTTGGACTTGGAGCCATGTTCGCCGGTGGCTGTGGTTCAGGAACCCTTTGGCGTGTTGGAGAGGGCCAGATGAAACTCTGGATGGTGGTGCCCTTCTTTGGAATTTCAAACGCCTTAATGACCAAGCTTTTCAAATCAATGCACATGGAAGGAACCGGAGCTACCCATGTTGGCAGCAAACTTGGCATGCACCTTTATCTGCCTGACGCCTTGGGCTATGGTGGAACTATACTGCTTGTGGTCCTGGCCATGGCTGCCTGGTACATCATCGTGGACTGGAACGAAGATTCCAACAAGCTCATAGTAGAAATGTAATATTCAGTTACTATGCTGAAAAAATAAAGAACCATAACAAAAAGGAGGAAACATGAGCGACATTAAAATTGCCCCTGAAGGGTTAGAGGTAGCACGGACTCTGGACGCAAAAGGCCTGAGCTGCCCCATGCCACTTCTCAGGACAAAAAAGGAAATCGGAAAGATCAATTCAGGCGAGATTCTGGAAGTTCTGGGAACAGATCCCGGGTCCAGGAATGATATCCCCGGATGGTGTGCCAGAGCCGGCCATGAATACCTCGGCGAAAGGGAAGACGAGGGTTTCATCCGCTTTTATGTAAAGAAAAAATAGTTATTCTATAATTCTTCATACTGAAGAAAGGGAGGTTTTATTCCAATGGCTGCTGATCCAAACAAACTGGGAATCTTTGTAACGTCTCCCCAGCACATGAGGCACGTGGTAGGAATAGCTGCTGCTGCTGTGAGGCTCGGGAAGAAAGTAATGGTCTTTTTCACCTTCAAATCAGTGCATCTGACAAAACATCCGGATTTTGTCAAACTTGCAAATATGTGTGAAGTCGAAGACCTTGCAATCTGCGCCGACAGTTATACCTGTGAGGGATATGATGTTGAGACTGACATTCCCAAAGGACTTACTGCCCGCCAGATGAGGACCCAGGCCTATCACGGCGCTATCATTGATGAGTGCGGCAAATATCTGGTGATGTAATCAAGGAGGCTTTAGACTATGGAATCCAAAAAGTGTTATTTCCTGTTACCAAACCGGATGTATTCCGGGGACGCTGCTCGTTCAGCCCTGGGGCTCTCTGTAGAGAACCACTATTCCTATCCGGTCTTTTTCAATAATGAATATCCTCGTTTTTCAGAATATGTAAAAGAAAACATAGACTGGATCAGGGATATGGAAGGCGACGTCTTCACTGTAAACGGCGAGGCCGTAGAAGGTGTTGAGCTGACAAACATAACCATAGAAGAACTTGGTGAGAGGCTCAGAGAAGCTGACCTCATAATTCCGTACGGCCTTCCAAAGCAGACCAAGGCCCCACCACCAGCTTGTTCTGAAGATTAATAGGGGGAGGATATCATGAGCGACGAAAAAAAGATGAAAATACTGCATGTTTACAGGTCTGAACCGTGTGACGATGTAAAAAAACTTGTTGAGATCCTGAACCGCGACAGGGATGTTGTGGAATTCAGCCTTTACAAGGGCGATCCAAACTACGACATCCTGGTTCAGCAGATTTTTGATGCTGATCAGACAGTCAGCTGGTGGTAGCAGCGGCTGTTAAAAAATAAATAAAAAATCAGGGCCTCAGCCGATTGCATATTGGCTGAGGCCTTTTATATTTAGGGGTCATGAATCCAAAATTGTCCCTGAAAAATTATGTCTGTTTTTTTTCCCTGTTACTCATATTCTTTTCTGCCACCAGTGCCAGCTCAAAGATATATATTGATATTTCATCTCCCTTTATAGAAAAGATCCCCATAGCCATTTCTGCTCCTGTGCTCTCTAATGACAGCTTCGAGAATGTGCAGGCTGCCAAAAAACTCACCTCCACCCTTAAAAACGATCTGGAATTTCATGGTTTCTTTTCCGTGTTTGATAATGGTATTCAAGGCACTGAAAAGGTTGATTACAGTGTGGAAACCAGCATGGACAGGCAGGGCAACTCCCTCACTGTAAAACTCAAGCTCCTGGATCTTTCCACCGGCTCCATGCTGGTAGGCAGGAAATATATCGGGGGACAGGGTGACCTCAGAAAGATGGCACACCGATTCAGCAATGAAATCGTCCTGGCCATTACAGGAAAACCCGGTGTCAGCCTGTCCAGGATCGTTTTT
>QOAL01000155.1 GCA_003978135.1 Thermodesulfatator sp. | reverse complement strand
CATGCATAGATGGTATGGGTAAGAGCTCCTGGATTTTTTAATCATAAATCAACTCCTTTGGATATTTTCGATGTATTTTATCACAATCCAAGGTTTTGCCATATAGGAGCTTTCAGGAGTAGATTATTTTTGAGCGCCTTTTTTTGAATGCAAACTATCTACTTCAAAGAAGTTGTTACTAAATCCTGCACGGCAAAAGGAGACAAAAACTAATTTTAAACATTATAACAGCATGTTGCAGACAATAGATCTCCATATGGAATTCATTTTTTCAGTGAATTGGAGGCAGCAACTAACTTGCCTCCTTTTGCCGTGCAGAATTTAGCTGTTAATATTGATTCCCTGGCCAAGCTCATCCTGGATCCTAATGTTTCTATCACTTATTATTGCTATCTGAGGTTTTGTTTGTTAGTTTTTTCTTAAGACGTTAAAAATATGTCATTTAGTAATTCGAATACATTTTCATTTTGGCTATTTACTGGTGAGCATGAGCTCAGGGGAAAAAAGAAGCAATATTTGCAAAAGTCATATTAGTGCAAATAGTTCCCATGAATCACATAACTTCTGAAAGTTTTTGAATGAACTGCTTTCCCAATAAAGTTTTTTGTCAAACATCAAGATCTCGGTATTTCTGGAATTCTGGGAGTAGCTACTGATGCATCCTGTTCGGCGGCGTTTTCTACTTAGAAGTTTTCAGCTGGCAGATATCCTCATCGTAATATTTTCCTTTGGACTGGCAACCTTCGCTGTTCATTCAGAATTAGGCGTGGGCTCACTGGAAGACTTTCTTGCCATTCGCATAAGTTTGAAAAATGCCATTCTTTTTGGGGGCCTTCTTCTGACATGGCATGTTATTTTTAGCATGTGCGGTCTCTATTATTCCCGAAGGCTTTCATCCCGGTGGATAGAGGCACTTGATGTCTCTAAGGCAGTTACTCTGTCCACGGCAATCCTTTACGTTGCCTCCCTGCTTTTCAACATGATCCTGATTAATCCCCTGTTTCTGGCAGTATTCTGGATATCCAGTATGATATTCATGCTCTTGTACAGGTTATTACTACGTTCTTTTTTAGCCCGTGTAAGGGGGAAATATGGCAGGAATCTCAGAAAACTCGTAATAGTTGGCACTAACAAACATGCCATGAGGTATGCTGATACTGTCCTTAAAAAACCGGGGATGGGATACGAACTCACAGCTTTTGTAGATAACCAATGGCATGAGGCTGGCGATGAATCCATCAAAAAAAGATATCCTCTGATCCCCGTTGATGACCTGAGCGAATATCTGAGGGACAATGTCGTTGACGAAGTCATTATATGCCTTCCTGTAAAACATTATCATCACGTCTATTCACAGATCATTGACGTGTGCGTGGAGCAAGGGATTATAGTTCGGATCCTTGCTGACCTTTTTTTTATAAGTCTGGCAAAATCGAGGATCGAACAGTTTGGAAATGACACCTTTATAAGCCTGTACACCGGTAATATGAACACAGGGTTGCTGGCCATAAAAAGGCTTATGGATGTGGGTCTTTCTACGGTTTTGATCCTGGTGCTTTTACCTGTCTTTCTTGCAGCAGCCATTGCCATAAAGATTACTTCGCCTGGCCCGATTTTTTTTGTCCAGGAAAGAGTTGGCATTAATAAGAGATTATTCAGGCTTTACAAATTCAGAACCATGGTTCCAGGCGCTGAAAAGATGCAGAAGGACCTGGAAAAATTTAATGAAGCCAGCGGTCCTGTTTTTAAAATCAAAAATGATCCCAGAATTACGCCAATTGGAAAATTTCTAAGAAGGACCAGCATTGATGAACTTCCACAGCTTTTCAATGTTCTCAAAGGAGACATGAGCCTGGTAGGACCTCGTCCACTTCCTGTGAGGGATTATATGGAATTCGATAAGCTTTGGTTTAACAGGCGTTTCAGTGTAAGGCCTGGCATAACCGGATTATGGCAAATAAATGGTCGAAGTGAAATAGCGTTTGAAAAATGGATAGAGATGGATCTGCGGTACATTGATCAGTGGTCTCCCATGTTGGACCTTATGATACTTTTTAAAACCATTCCCGCGGTATTTAAGGGCAGGGGGGCTGTATGATCCACTATCTTTCTGAAAAAAAACAAATAGGTTGCTGAGTTAAGGAAAGAAGGCCTGACATTAATATGAAAATAATGATCGCCTATCCGGCCATAAAGGGCAAGGGCAGTCCCATGCTTACCCAGAACCGACAGTTCCAGTGGATGAGCCTGGGATCCTATATCTTTCCCCTGGTAATGGCATCAGCAGCCACACTGTTACACAGGCAGGGACATGATGTTATTTGGTACGATGGAATAGCCGAGCACCTTTCTCAAGATCATTTTTTCCACAAGATTGCCAATGAGAAACCAGAACTGATTGTCCTGGAGACCAAGACGCCTGTAGTAAAACTTCACTGGGCCTTAATCGACCGTATAAAGCTTCTGAATCCTGAAATCCGTGTTGTACTGGTTGGAGATCATGTAACTGCTCTCCCTGCAGAGTCCTTGCACAAATCCAGGGTCGATTTCGTCTTGACCGGGGGGGACTATGATTTTTCCCTGAAGGGCCTGGTTGACGCCTTGCGTGGAAAGTCTTCCCTGCCTTCAGGTGTCTATTACCGGGAAAACGGCAATATAAAAAACACTGGAAAATTTTCCTTGAAGGCTGATCTCAATGCCTTGCCTTTTATCGACAGAGAACTGACCAAGGCACATCTCTATTTTGAAAAATGGAAAAAACGGGAACCATTCAGGTACACCATGGCAGGAAGGGACTGTCAGTGGGGGCGATGTACTTTTTGTTCTTGGACCAATCTTTATCCGTCATTTCGAGTCAGAAGGGTGGAAAGTCTCCTGGATGAGATTGAAATGCTGGTAGGTGAATACGGGGTAAAAGAAATTTTTGACGATACCGGGAATTTTCCCGCAGGAGAATGGCTTAAAAAATTCTGCAACGGCCTTATAGAGCGAGGACTTGATAAAGAAATCCTTTTTTCATGCAACATGCGTTTTGATTTTCTGGCAAATCGTCCAGAGCTTACAGACCTGATGAAAAGAGCTGGGTTCAGGAAAATGAAGTCCGGACTCGAGTCAGCCAACCAAAAAACATTGGACAGAATTAATAAAAATGTAAGGGTTGAACAGATTGTTGAGGGATGTCGTTTGGCATCAGAGGCTGGTCTAGATATTCAGTTGACCGTAATGGTCGGTTACCCCTGGGAAACCAGAGACGATGCCAGGCGGACCCTGGATCTGGCAAGGTCTCTCATGGCCAGGGGATATGCGGAAATGCTTCAGGCAACGGTTGTTGTACCCTATCCTGGAACCGCGCTTTTCAGGGATGCTGTGAAAAATCGGTGGATACGTTTTGAGCCTGTGGATTCGTGGGAAAGATACGATATGACAGAACCTGCTTTGAAGACCGTTGACATGGGCCCCGAAGAGGTGATGAGGCTTTGCAGCCGCATCTATAAGTCCTTTATCACACCCCGTTTTGTCATGAGGCAGGTATTGGGCATTAGAACAATGGAAGACCTCAAATATGTTATGCGAGGCAGCAGGGCTGTGATAGGACACATACTGGACTTTGCCAGAATCCGGAGCTGAAAAGAACACGCCCATGGATGGAAATTACAACATGAACGCTTTTCAGCCTGGCCATGATCCGGATGATTCAAACAGAGAAAAGGATTATGGCAATAGCTGTGCGTTTTCTTCTGCAAGAAGAGTGGATTTCATGGGTGTAAAGGTGCATGATGTTGATAGACAGCAGCTTTTGCAGCACGTCCTGTTCATGTCAAAAGAAAAACAGCAACGGCTTGTTACCTATGTTAATGCTGACTGCATGCTTATTGCCAGGAAAAATCTTGATTACAGGCGAATATTGAATCTGACAGATCTGGTTTATCCTGATGGAATTGGTGTGGTTTGGGGTGCCAGATTATGGGGCTATTCAATGGCAGGCAGGTCGACGGCTGCTGATTTCATGCCTTTATTTTGCCGAAGTTTTGCCGAACATGGCCTCAGGCTTTTCTTCCTTGGTGCAAAACCCGGTGTAGCAGAAGAGGCTGCACAGCGCCTGGTCGCAGAAATTCCGGACCTAAAGGTAGTTGGTACCCATCATGGATATTTTGGTAAAGAACAACAGCCTGAAATTATAGCTCAAATTAATAAAAGTGAGGCTGACATACTTCTGGTAGGATTTGGTGCACCATTGCAAGAATTCTGGATTCACAAACACAAGGATATGCTTGCGCCTGGGTTGTTGTGGGGAGTGGGAGGTCTTTTTGATTTTCTGTCAGGCAGAACCCCCCGGGGACCAAGACTGCTGGTTGATCACGGCTTCGAATGGTTGTGCCGTCTCGCAGCCGAACCTGGGCGGCTTTGGCAGAGGTATTTGGTGGGTAACCTGATGTTCATTGTGCTTGTATTACATGGTCGGATAATGCGTTTTTTCAAAAATCATGTTCCTTGATCTTTTTTTCTGGGTATCGGGCATCCTGCTCTTATTGATAGTCGGGTATTTGTTTTTTCTGGCTTTTGCGGCCATGGTGCCTGGTGATAAGCTGGAAACAGCCATGCCTGAAAAGAGTTTTCTCATTCTTGTCCCCGCCCATAATGAGGCCTCCGCAATAGGGGCGACCCTGGAAAGTATAAGGAAATCTGAATATCCGGAAAATATGCTGGATGTAGTTGTTGTTGCTGACAACTGTTCAGACAACACTGCTGAGATCGTAAAGAGCATGGGAATCCAGTGCCTGGAACGAAATGACCCAGAAAATACAGGAAAAGGTCACGTGCTTGCCTGGGTATTTCGCCACATAGTCGATACCAGCGGGCGCGATGCATTTGATGCCTTTATAATTTTAGATGCGGATACACATGTTGCTGAGGATTTTTTCTCAGTGATGAACACAAGACTGTTGAATGGCCAGCATGTAATCCAGGCCTATACACAGGTAAGACATCCTGAACGCTCATGTCTTGAGAGCCTGGCATTTCTCGGATTTGCCCTTAATCGCAACCTTCGTTATCTAGGCCGGACAAGACTGGGGCTTCAGGCCAACCTCATGGGCACAGGCATGTGTTTTGCCAGACAGGTAATCGAACGGCATGGATGGCCTGCTCTTTCCAGGGTTGAAGACCTGGAGATGACCATGTATTTGAAGCTTCGCGGTGTCAGGGTCTTTTTGGCTGAGGATGCACATGCAACTGTGGAGCTTCATGAAAATGTGCACCGTTCAGGCATTCAAAGACTCAGGTGGGATATTGGCAAATTTCAGGTTAGAAACATGTACCTGTCAAAGTTCATAAAACGTTTTTTCCAAACAGGAGATTTTTCTTTCCTAGACAGCAGTCTTGAGCTTGTTCTTCCACCTTTTTCATTGTTTTTTGCTCTGGTCATGGCGCTTTTCGCATTTTACTTGTTTGTTGATTTCAGGCAGACTGACATGCTTTTTTATGTCTGGACGGCCATTATCTTTTTGTTATTTATATATATTTTTTTGGGTATGTGGTCTGCCCATGCTAATTTCAAGGTATATAGGGCGCTGTTGTGCGCACCTTTTTTCGTTCTGTGGCGTTTATGGATAATTATGGCGGGATATGTAAGAAAATACCCCAAAACGGCCTGGTAGGATTATCTGATAATGACGAATATTCTCGGAATTTCTGCCTTCTATCACGACAGTGCAGCCTGCCTGGTGCAGGATGGAAAGATAGTGGCTGCTGCCCAGGAGGAGCGTTTTACTAGAAAGAAGCATGACTT
>QOAL01000061.1 GCA_003978135.1 Thermodesulfatator sp. | reverse complement strand
CCCCCTTATCTCTTTGCCAGGAGCGCAAGTTCTGCTAGTAAGGCTTCCAGTTGAAGCCTCTCATTTGCACCTTCAGTCACCCTAAAGTTTGCCTCTCCTATCCTGTCTATTATCTCCAGCTTTGCCCTATCATCCAGGTCCATGTCAATGACCTCTCTGTGAAGCTGGAGCAGGATGTCCTCAGCGGACAATCCGTACTCGTACAACAGCTTGTCCAGCTGTTTATGGAATGTATAATGATATCCTGTCATTGTATTTTTCTCCTGCCTGCCTTAGCCGAATCTGCCGGTAATATAATCTTCTGTTTCTTTTCTCAGGGGATTGGTAAACATCTTGTCTGTACTGTCAAACTCAATGAGTTTTCCCAGATACATAAAGGCTGTAAAATCAGAAACCCTGGCTGCCTGCTGCATGTTGTGAGTCACGATTATAATGGTGTAATCAGCCACCAACTCGTCAATGAGTTCCTCCACCTTGGCAGTAGATATGGGGTCCAGGGCTGAACAAGGCTCATCCAGGAGAACTATCTCCGGCTTTACTGCAATGGCCCTTGCTATACAGAGTCTCTGTTGTTGCCCTCCGGAAAGCGCTGTTCCTATCTGTCTGAGTTTGTCCTTGACCTCCTTCCAGAGGGCGGCCTTTCTCAAGGCCCATTCCACCCTTTCATCCATTTCAGACCTGGAAAGATTTTCGTACAATCTTACTCCAAATGCAATATTATCGTACACAGACATGGGAAAGGGGGTGGGCTTTTGAAAAACCATACCTACACGTGCCCTCAACAGGTTCAGGTCCTCCTTGGGAGAAAGGATGTTTCTTCCATCCAGTATAATCTGGCCTGTGGCATACTGTTTAGGATAAAGTTCATATATCCTGTTAAAACACCTGATAAGTGTGGACTTTCCGCAGCCGGAAGGTCCAATCATGGCAGTAACCTTGTTTTCCGGTATTTCCATGGTTACAGAATGAAGGGCCTGAAAACTGCCGTAAAAAAAATCCAGGTCCCTGATGCTTAACTTCACTGGAAGGGAAGACAGGTCCAGGGTAATGGCCGCCTGTTCTGCCGGGTTCTTAACCGTGGCAAACCCCCTCTCAAGAAGGTTTTTTCCAGTTTTTCCTGGTGAATTTTCCGTCTGAATCATATCGATTCCCCTATTATTTGCGGTCCCTTAAAAAAGTTCGAACAAGGATATTCAGAACGAGAACGCTGATTGTTATGAGAAATGCCCCTGCCCAGGCAAGGTTCTGCCAGTCTTCGTAAGGGCTCATGGCAAACTGGAAGATCACCACTGGCAGATTAGCAACAGGTTCATTGAGACTGCTGCTCCAGAACTGATTGTTCAGGGCAGTAAATAGGAGGGGTGCGGTTTCTCCGCTTATGCGTGCAATGGCCAACAGTATACCTGTAAAAATTCCTGCCTTGGCAGCCCTGAATACAATTGATACTGTAACCTTCCACCTGGGTGCACCCAGGGCGCAGGCAGCCTCCCTCACTGTATTGGGCACAAGTTTCAGCATGTCTTCTGTGGTGCGGACAATTATGGGAAGGGCAATAAGGGCAAGGGCAAGAGAACCTGCCCAGCCGGAAAAATTCCCCATAGGAACCACCACTACTTCGTATACAAATACGCCAATTATGATGGAAGGAGCGCTCAAGAGCACATCGTTAACAAAGCGTACAACCGGGGCGATCCTTGAACGAATTGCATATTCTGAAAGAAATGTACCTGCCATGACCCCCACGGGAGCGCCTATCAGAACACCCACAAGGGTGATTATGATGCTGCCCACAATGGCATTTGCCAGCCCGCCTGAATCACCAGGTGGAGGCGTAGGCTGGGTAAATACTGAAAGACCGAGGTATTGAAATCCGTGGCTGAAAAGAGTTGCAAGTAGCCAAACCAACCAGAAGAGCCCGAAAAGTGTGGTGAACACCGAGCCTGTCAGCACCAAGAAATTTATGGCCCTTCTCTTCCTGTAGAGGTTTGGATCCATGTTGGTCATCCGGCTCATGTCCTGGTCCCCTCCCTCATGGTCAGGCGGACAAGAAAAAACTTAGCTATGGAAAGCACCACAAAGGTGATAAAAAACAGGATAAGGCCCAGGGCTATGAGAGATGAGGTATACATCTCGCCCACCGCCTCTGTGAACTGGTTTGCAAGGCTGGAAGATATGGTGTTGCCAGGCATCAAAAGCGATGTTTCTAGCCTGTCTGCGTTTCCAATAACGAATGTAACGGCCATGGTTTCACCAAGTGCCCTTCCAAGCCCAAGCATGGTTCCGCCCACGACTCCTATTTTGGTATAGGGAAGGACTATTTTCTTGATCACCTCCCATGTGGTTGCCCCAATGCCGTAAGCAGACTCCTTGAGCACCGGGGGCACTACCTCAAAAAGATCCCTGAAGACAGAAGCCATAAACGGTATCACCATGATGCCCAGGATAATACCAGCAGTAAGCAGCCCGATTCCCAGCGGAGGGCCGGAAAAAAGTTCGCCTATAAGTGGAATCTGTCCCAGGTTATCTGAAATCCATGGTTCTATGTGATCTGCAAAAAAGGGGGCAAATACAAACAGGCCCCACATGCCGTATATTATGCTTGGTATTGCTGCTAGAAGCTCAATAGCAGTTGACACAGGCCTTTTAAGCCATACAGGACACAGTTCGGTGATGAAAATGGCAATGCCGAAGCTGACAGGCACACCAATCAACATTGCTATTACAGAAGTCACCAGGGTTCCGTAAATGGCAACAAAGGCGCCGAAATCTTCTGTAACAGGATTCCATTCAGAACTTACCAAAAAGGAAAGGCCGAACTTTTTAAAGGCAGGCCATGCCCCAATGAAAAGGGAGACCATCATGGCAAGTATGATGAGGAGGACCAGAATGGCGCATATCCTGGTCAGATTGGTAAATACCGCATCTGCAATCTGGCCAATCCATCCTGCCTTTACCGGATGGGCCCCCTTGGCTTTTTGCGTTGAATTCATATTTCTATCTGGATCTTTGCCGACCCAGCACCATGCTGTTTAATATTCCTCATATCCGGCCCGGGGTTTACACAAAGCGCCCTGCCATCTATGGCCAGACAGGTTGGCCGGAACTGTCCTTTATCTGGCTTTTCCATGCCTCTTCCACCAGTGTGATTACCTTCCCTGGCATTGGGACATAGCCCAGTTCCTCAGCCATTTTCTTCCCGTTTCGGTAACACCAGTCAAAAAATTTCAGCACTGCACGGGCTGTTCCAGGTTTCTTCTGCACTTTGTGCATGAGTATGAAGCTTGCACCAGTGATGGGCCAGCTATCTTTCCCTGGCTGATCAGTTAGGACCACATAGAATCCTTCTGAATGCTCCCAGTCCGCATTGGCTGCCGCTGCCTGAAAGGTCTTGCTCTCAGGGGCCACAAAGCTTCCTGCCCTGTTCTTTAATTTTATATAGGTGAGCTTGTTCTGAAGGGCATAGGCATATTCCACGTAGCCAATACTGCCGGGGAGACGTCTCACATAAGAAGCTACGCCCTCATTTCCCTTTCCTCCTATTCCAGCAGGCCAGGCAACTGCCTTGGCACAGCCTACCTTTTCCTTCCAGGCCTTGCTGACCTTGGAAAGATAGTTGGTAAAGATCCATGTGGTTCCTGATCCATCTGCCCTGTGCACTACAATTATATTCCTGGCAGGAAGTCCAAGTCCCGGATTTTCATCAGCTATTCTCTTGTCGTTCCATTTTTTTACCTTACCGAGATAGATGTCTGCCATGAGTTCGTTACTCAGCCTTATCTGTCCAGGCTTTATTCCCCTCAAATTCACAACAGGCACCACACCACCCATTATCATGGGAAACTGCATAAGGCCGGCATTATTGAGATCTGACGGTTTCAAGGGGGCATCTGATGCGCCAAAATCCACTGTTCCTGCCTTAATCTGTTTTATCCCTCCACCAGAGCCAATTGACTGATAGTTCATCTTTATACCGGTGAGCTTGTAATATGCTGCTGCCCACTTGGCATAGACAGGATATGGAAACGTCGCTCCTGCACCGGAAATCGCCTTGACTCCCTCTGCCTGAACAATGAATGGTCGCGCTGTCAAAAGGGACAAAAACAAAAAACACATTATGGAAAAAAGCTTCAGCCTCATAATACGCCACTCCTTTTTGGTAATCTTGCACGCTTCAAGGGGAACAGCCCCTTGGTCAGATGTATTTTCAGATATCATGATCATATGCAATGTTTCAGCCTTCAGCCCTTATTTTCTTAATCTTCCATCCTTAGGCATTCCGAAAGCATGTGGGCAATAATCCTGATATGCCCCTTTTCCTGTTCGCACAGCATCAACATTGTCCTGATGATTTCAGCATCTTTCGTTCCGGCTGCGAGGTTTTTGTACAGGTCATAGGCGGCAAATTCAATCTCCAGTGCCATCTCTGAAAAGTTGGTGCAGGGCTCGCCTTCCATGTGCATGAGCTTCGCCACTGCTTCGGATACGGCAATCCCTCCTTCCATGATGTTATCAGAGGCCTCTTCAAATATCTCATCAAAGCCTTGGATATCCGGTTTCAGCCTCTTCATGCACCTGTAAATCACCCTGGCATGAACAACCTCAAAATCAGCCAGGGTTCTGGCCTCGGCTGACAGCCTCCTGTCCTCCAAATAACGGGCACAGGCAATGTAGAATTGCTCAGTCCCCTTTTCCAGTTCCAAGGCCCTTGCCAGTGCAGAAAATGCATCAGCATCGGCTGAGAACAGGTTTATCCTGGGAAATCCAGGGAGACTTTTCCCCTGCCAGGATAATATGCCCCCTTTGAGGTTAAAGATATTTCTGGCAGGAATTCCAAGATCTGCCACAAGGTTTCCGGCAATCTTAGAACGCCTTCCGCTCCGACAGTAGAAAATCAGGTCTTTTTCCTTGTCTGCCAAATCTATTATGCCGGTTTCAACCTCTTTCAGTGGAATCAACACTGCCCCTGGAATATGCGCCTGACCATATTCCTTGGGTTCTCTGACATCAACCAGGACATAACTTTTCTCATGGTGCTCTGCCATATATTTTTTTAGCTTTTCCGCAGTGGTATCCTTTACTGTCTCAGATTTCATGATTTTTCTCCGTCACATAGGAACAATATTTACTTCCATATCCGTCATGATTTTAGTCTAAGCCGGAATGACATTATGTGGAGGCTGAAATCAACCCGAATATTTTTCTTGATTCACCTCCTGCCTCATTCACCCGCCGGTGCATCATAGGCCCTTCGGCCTTGAACAGGTTTTTTCACCATCCATAATCAACATGAATAAGAGCAAACTGCCTGAGGCAGAACATGAAGTGTTGAAGAGCAGATATCACTAACAGCTCCTCTTCTGAGCAGATGGTATTTGTCCGGATCATGTTTGTCCGGATCATTGACATCTCATATCAACGAGCATATAGTATTCTTACCTTGTCTTACAAGAGCTGATTTCATGACCACAACCATTCTTTCAAGTAAAGGACAAATCATCATACCCAGCCGTATACGACAGGCACATAGGTGGCAGCCAGGGCAAAAATTCGAGGCTATTGATACCGAGGAGGGCATTCTTTTGAAACCGGTGAGCCCTTTTCCACCAACCGAGCTGAAAGATGTTTCCGGTTGTCTTCAGTACCATGGACCGGCAAAGACTATTGAGGAGATGAACGAAGCCATTGCCAGGGCCGCCGGAGAGCTGCTTCATGACCGGGGTTGACACCAATATCATCATCCGCCTCCTCACTCAAGATGATCCTGGACAGGCCTACAGAGCCAGAAAGGTCTTTGCCGACAAAGAGATTTTCATGGCTGATACCGTACTCCTCGAAAC
>QOAL01000064.1 GCA_003978135.1 Thermodesulfatator sp. | reverse complement strand
AGAAGGCTGGAGGCATGGCCCTTCTGGTTCGTGAGCTAATGGACAATGGCATGCTCCATGAAGATGTACTCACGGTTGCAGGGCATGGATTTGGCAGATACATGGAGCAGCCTGTGCTTGAAGGCGACAGGGCGGTATGGAAGGACGGCCCTGCAGAGAGTCTGGATCCCGGCACAATAGCCACGGTTTCAGAACCCTTTGATCCAGTTGGCGGCACAAGGATTCTGACCGGCAATATCGGCAGGGCGGTAATGAAGATTTCAGCCTTGAAGGACGGTGAAAACACTTACGTGGAGGCCCCGGCAATGGTATTTCACTCACAGAAGGAGCTGGAAGATGCCTTTCATTCAGACAAGCTAGACAGGGATGTGGTGGCAGTGGTGCGTTTCCAGGGGCCGCGGGCCAACGGCATGCCTGAGCTGCACAAACTTATTATGTTTCTCACCATTATTATGCAGCGAGGTTTCAAGACGGGTCTTGTGACTGACGGCAGGCTGTCCGGAGCATCAGGCACGGTGCCCTTTGCCATTCACTGTTCTCCCGAGGCTGCTGCAGGCGGAAATATTGCAAGAATCAAGGACGGCGATGTGATCGTAATGGATGCAAAAAACAGATCTCTCCAGGTGAAGGTGGATGACAAAGAGCTGGCAAAACGCCCCTGCGCAACTGCAGACCTTTCAACTTCACATTTCGGACTTGGCAGACAGATATTTGCAGCGCTCAGAAAAGAACAGCTCGGCGCTGACCAAGGGGCTTCTGCGATCTTTGCATATACGCATGAGGATTAATCGGGCGCATCTCCTGTTTGTCCTTGGACAAACACCCGAACCGTGTCAATGGAATACGTAACAACAAAGATATGCCAGGCCGGTCAGATAGGCATTCACGGCAATCTGTTTGGTGGAATAATGCTTTCGTGGTTTGACGAGGCGGGCGCGGCCTATGCTGCATATCTTTGTTCAACGCCGCATCTTGTTACGGTGAAGATGGACGAGGTGGTCTTCAAAAAGCCGGTAAGAACGGGGGATCATATCCGTTTTTTTGGTGAGGTTTATCATGTTGGGACCAGCTCCATCACCCTGGCCTTGGAAGCCAGAAGATTTCTCTTTGATAATGGAACGTATGAACTGGTCTGCAGCACTGAAATTACCTACGTGAGAATAGATGAGCAGGGAAAGGCAGTACCCATTGATGAGCAGATCAGGCAACGGCTCAAGGCCAAAAAAGGTTGAAACTATGTGCAAGGGATAAAAAACATGAAAATACTGGTGATTAATTCAGGGTCATCATCGCTTAAGTTTCAACTCTTTGCCGTTCCAGATCTTTCTGTAATAGCCTCGGGTCTCGTGGAGGAGATTGGTGAAAAACAGGGTGCTGCGCAGATTACTGCATTTGTCTCTGACCACGGAGAAAATACCCTGAAACGCAATGAACAGGTTTCCGACCACCGTCAGGCCATTGAGCTTATGTCGCAGCTTCTCAGGGAGAGCGGTGTACTTGCTGGAAGCAGCCAGCTTGCTGCCATTGGACACAGGGTAGTGCATGGCGGTGAGGAGTTTTATGAGCCGGTGCGTATTGACAAGGCAGTGATTGATGCCATCGAACGGCTTGTGCCCCTGGCCCCGCTTCACAATCCCGCCAACCTTACGGGAATTCGTGTGGCAATGGAGCATGTTCCGGATATTCCCCAGGTTGCAGTTTTTGACACTGCGTTTCACCAGACCATGCCTGAACACTCTTACATGTATGCCCTTCCCCACGAGCTTTATGATACCATGTATGTCCGGCGGTATGGTTTTCATGGTACATCCCACGGCTACGTGGCTGCCCGTGCAGCCGAACATCTCGGCAGGCATATTGAGGAACTCAAGATCATCACCCTGCACCTTGGAAACGGGGCAAGCGCCGCAGCCATCAGCGGCGGCAGGAGCGTGGATACCTCCATGGGGTTTACGCCTCTGGAAGGACTGATAATGGGTACCCGCAGCGGGGATTTTGACCCTGCAATTCTCTTTTATCTTGGAAGGGAAAGGGGCATGGATATGGATGCCCTTGACCGCATGGTCAATAAAGACAGTGGGCTGAAGGGGATATGCGGCGAAAATGACATGCGCACCATCACCGAGGCCGCAGCCCGGGGAGATAAGCTGGCAGGGCTTGCACTGGATATGTTTTGTTACAGGATTAAAAAATATATAGGCGCTTACATGGCGGTGCTTGGCACGGTTGACTGTATTGTTTTTACCGGAGGAATAGGGGAAAATTCTGCTGTGGTGCGTGAGAAGGCATGTGAGGGCCTGGCCGGGCTTGGTGTCTGCCTTGATGCTGCAAAAAACAGCCGGAGTGGCAAGAAGGGCATAATGGAAATTCATGCAGACGGCAGCACCACCCGTATACTTGTTGTTCCCACTGACGAGGAGCTTGAGATTGCAAGGCAGACCATGGCGGTTTGCGGGTTGGGTTGAATAATCCTGCCTGACTCAATAATCTTGCGTGAACCTGCAGTATGTATGGCAGGAGGGGCCACCTAGATGGTGTCCATCCATAAATGGCCATTTTGCCCGATGACTGTGTTCTCGTCGGCGAAAAATGCTCATGTACGCCCTGTACACTGCGCTTTTTCGCCTCCTTGCGCCTTGCCCTCGAACAAAATTGCCTATTTCTGGATGGACACTGGATATGCCAGGCCTCTGTTACTGGTTGAGGCAGACTCAATGAAACCCTTTTTCAAACTAAAGAGCAGGAAAGAATTGCAGGACATAATAGATAAGTTCCCTTCACTTCCAGGCGAAGCCGTTCCTGTGGAAGCAGCGCTTAACAGGGTGCTGTGCCAGGATATACTGTCACCTGAAGACCTTCCGCCATTTCCGAGATCAACCATGGACGGCTTTGCTGTAAGGGCGTCTGATACCTTCGGGGCATCGGAATCACAGCCCGCGCTTTTTGATGTAATCGGTGAGGTTGCAATGGGAACCTCTCCTGAAGGCCTGAGCCTGAAACCCGGCCAGGCGGCACGGATATGGACAGGCGGTGAACTCCCCGATGGTGCTGATGCAGTAGTGATGGTGGAATACACGGAAGCCATTGACAGCCGTACCATAGAGGTTTCCCGGAGTGTTTCCCCCCTTGAAAACGTCATTGAAAGGGGCGAGGATGTAAGTTCCGGAAACAAGGTGCTTGAAGCAGGACGGTTGCTCAGGCCCCAGGAACTGGGGCTGCTTGCAGGTCTTGGCGTTACATCGGTGGAAGTGCACCGCCGGCCCAATGTGGCAGTAATCAGCACAGGGGACGAACTTGTGCCTGCCCAAACCACACCGCCAAGGGGCAAGATAAGGGACATCAACTCCACCACGCTCTGCGCCCAGATACGCGCGGCAGGCGGTATTCCGGTTCCCATGGGAATAGTGCAGGACAGCAGGCACGGCCTTGTTGAGGCATGTGTCAAGGCCCTTGAAAAAGCCGCAGACGTGGTCCTGGTTTCAGGGGGAAGTTCCGTGGGCCAGCGCGACTTTACCATAGAGGCATTCAGGGCCGTTGAGGGCGCTGATATCCTTGCACACGGTGTTTCTGTGCGGCCAGGGAAACCCACTATCCTGGCACGCACAGGAGACAGGGCACTGTTCGGCCTTCCTGGTCACGTGGCATCTGCAATGGTGGTATTTTACCTGTTTGTTTACCCCCTGATCAGAAAATTCCAGGGATTTTCACAGCCGCACCATCTATCCCTTCGTAGAATCAATGCCCGCATCACCAGAAACTATCCATCCCGGCCGGGGCGCGAGGAATATCTCAGGGTCAGGCTTACCCAGAACCAGGGAGAATGGCATGCGGAACCTGTCTTCGGCAAGTCAGGACTTATTTTTCCGCTTGTTGAGGCAGACGGTCTGCTTGTAATTCACAGGGACAGTGAGGGACTTTACCAGGGAGACAGCGCGGAGGTGCTTTTACTGCCATGAAGAAGAGAAAGATATATCTTAACATGATGACCCTGCAGGAGGCCCGCAAGATATTTCTTGAGCGCTTCAGGCCAGGGGAACTCCTTTCCACCGAGACCGTTGCCTCACGTGATGCCGCAGGCAGGGTGCTGGCAGGACCTGTCGAGGCCCGGATATCGTCACCGGGCTTCCATTCTGCTGCAATGGACGGCTATGCCGTGAAGGCTGCTGATACTTTCGGGGCCTCTGACCAGCGTCCTTTAATACTTCGCGCCGGAAGCGATGCATGGCCCATAAACACCGGGCATCCCATGCCTGATAACTGCGACGCCGTAATCATGATAGAGGATGTCTTTGAGGCAGAGCCAGGCCTTCTCGAAATCAGAAAGCCGGTATTTCCCTGGCAGAATGTCCGGAAGGTAGGTGAAGACATCGTCGCAACAGAGCTGCTTTTTCCCACAAATCACCTGCTGGTTCCCTATGACATTGCAGCCCTTGAAACAAGCGGCATAAGTTCGGTCACAGTGTGGGAACGACCGCGAATAACCATTATCCCCACAGGTTCAGAACTGATAGCGCCTTCAGAAATCAGGGATGGAAGAGTGCCTGCTGGAAAGACCGTGGAATCCAATGCCCCCATGCTTGCGGCAATGGCAGCCGAAGCCGGGGCAGAGGTAAAGATCACACCTATTGTGCCTGATGACTTTGATGCCATAAAACAGGCGGTCCAGGATGCATTCTCCGAAGGTGCGCACATTACGGTACTGGTTGCAGGCTCATCCGCAGGCTCTGCCGACTACACGGTAGGCATAATAGAGGAGATGGGCGAGTTGCTTGTACACGGCATTGCCATCATGCCTGGAAAACCAACTGCCCTTGGCATAATTGGAGGCCGTCCCGTGGTGGGAAATCCCGGCTACCCTGTCTCTTCGGCCATCTCCTTTGAACAGTTTGTGCTTCCGCTTGTGGCCAGGCTTCAGCATCGGCGCCTGCCTGACAGGCCCCGGGTCACTGCCATTGCTGGAAGAAACATGCCCTCACGTTCGGGGATAAGGGAATTCAGGCGCATGATTGTGGGAAACGTTGGAGGCAGAAATGTCGCATCGCCGCTCAGAAAAGGGGCTGGCAGCATAACCACCCTTACCAGGGCCAATGCCATGCTTGAGATACCCGAAAACGCCGAGGGAATCGAGGAAGGAGCTGAAATTGGCATATCCCTGCTGCACGAAAACGAAAGCATTGAAAGTACGCTGCTCTGTGTCGGGAGCCATGACCTCACACTTGATATAATCAAAGACATGCTTCAGCGCTCAGATCCGCCATTTTTTCTCTATTCCACTCATGTGGGAAGCCTTGGGGGTCTCATGGCAATACGCAAGGGCCTTGCCCATATTGCGGGCACGCACCTGTTTGACCCGGAAAATGACAGCTACAACATCTCATATATCCGTAAATACCTTGGAGATACAGCACCCTCACTTATTACCCTTGTACACAGGGAGCAGGGGTTCATGGTCAAGCCGGGAAATCCCAAGGGTATCAGGGGCATAGCTGACCTTGCGAGGAACGACGTGGTGTTCATAAATCGGCAGAAGGGCGCAGGTACCAGAATCCTGCTTGACTATTACCTTGAGAAACACGGCATATCCCAATCAGAGGTTCAGGGTTATGGAAACGAGGAGTACACCCACATGGCTGTTGCCGTGGACGTACTAAGCGGCAAGGCAGATACAGGGCTTGGGATCATGGCTGCAGCAAGGGCCCTTGGCCTGGATTTTGTTCCCCTTGCCGAGGAACGGTACGACCTGCTCATTGGTGAGAAAAGCCTGGCACATGCCGGTGTAAAAAGGATAATCGAAATAATTAAATCAGAGGATTTCAGGAAGAGGGTGGAAGCACTCGGGGG
>QOAL01000165.1 GCA_003978135.1 Thermodesulfatator sp. | reverse complement strand
CTTGACACAGGAGCCAGGCAGCTTGATATTTCCTTTAGGGGATATGAACATTGATGTAAACCATCAAAGGACAGTGCGTTTTTTGCGTTGGCAGGTGCTTGAAGGAGAGGGAGTACGTCGGTGTACCCGCGGCCTTGCATCTGCAGCACCCTCTAACCGCTTACTGTAGACCATTACCACAGGACTCTGTGATCATTTGCCCTGTGAGGGTGAAGAATAGATGGACCAGAATACCCTGAAGCGCGTAGAGCCTTTAGTTGTTGGAAGCAAGAAAAAACTGTGGGTAGTTATTACATTGGAATCAGGTATTATTACCAGGATCCAGTTGACAAAAAGGCAACCCAAGAACCACGTATCAGAACCCAATATCTCTGAAAGGCTCATAAAGGTCTTAAAGGGCGCAAGTAATGATGACCTTGGTATAAAATACAGGATTTGCGGGACTGAATTTCAACAAGCTGTCTGGGCTGAAACCTGCAGGATACCATGTGGATCTTTAGCAACCTACGGGGAGATAGCAGAAAAAATTGGCTGCAGCTCCCCCAGGGCAGTGGGTCAGGCCCTTGGAAAAAATCCCCTTCCACTCATAATACCTTGCCACCGTGTGATTGGTGCGGGTGGAAAGCTCACGGGATTTTCCAGTGGAATTGAAATCAAAAGAATGCTTCTGGATTTTGAGTCCAAAGGCAGGGAGGTATCATCATGAAAATAGCAATTTTCAGTGACAGCCATGATCATGTTTGGAACCTTAGACGTGCAGTGGAACAGGCAGCAGAGGCAGGGGTCCAAGAAATAATCCACTGCGGGGACCTGGTTTCACCATTTCTCATGGAGGAATTCGATAGATTCCAGGGGCAACTTCACCTGATTTACGGCAACAACATGGGCGATCCGGAGCTTTTGAACATGAGAATCCAGGAACGAAAGGACAAGGTGACTTTCCATGGATGGATTGGAGAAAGGACGTATGGCAAATCTTCAGTTGGTTTCATTCATGATCCGCGGCTAGCCATGAAGCTTGCCCGGACTGGAGATTATGACCTGGTTTGCTTTGGACACACCCACCTGTGGCACCTTGAAAAGATAAGGCAAACGACCCTCCTGAACCCGGGTGCAATACTTGGAAACAAGGAGCCAGCCGGTTGGGCACTCGTGGATACAGACAGCCTGGAGGTCGAACATGTCCTCCTTGGCCAATAGGCAGAAACAAGGAGAAGACAAACCGCCTGAAAGGGAGAGGAAACTTGTCATTGGAGTTGATACAGGTGGCACGTTTACAGACCTGGTCTTTGTAGACGGCCAGGGCCGGGCCAGGCGCTGGAAGATACTTTCTACTCCTGACGACCCCTCCAGAGCCATTATTCAGGGGCTCCGGGAACTTCTTGGAGATTTCAGGCCGGAAGATATAGAAATAGTTCACGGCACCACAGTTGGGACCAATGCCTTTCTTGAAAGAAAGGGTGCACGGACCTGCCTCATCACAACTAAAGGGTTTGAGGATGTCATCTTTATCGGCAGGCAAAACAGGCCGCTCCTCTACGACTTCATGGTGGACAAGCCGGAGCCTGTGGTTAATGACACGGACATCCTTGGTATCACGGAACGAACTGGACCGGATGGCTCTGTATTAAGGGAGCTCGGTCCCGAAGAGCTGCAAAAGGCAGTATCCTTTTGTAAGGACAGACGGGCTGAGAGCGTGGCCATCTGCCTGCTACATTCCTACGCCAATGGAGAAAACGAAAAAAAGATTGCCTCGTACCTGGAAAAATCCGGCATTTCCGCTTATCCGTCCTGTGAAATCATTCCTGAATTTCGCGAATACGAACGTACCAGTACAACCCTGATAAATGCATACCTGGGCCCTGTGGTTGGAGGTTATGTTGAACATCTGGAGCAGGCCCTGCCAGGTGCCAGGATATTCATTCAGCAGTCAAATGGTGGATGCAGGCCGTCAATAAACATAGGCAGATATGCTGTCACTACCCTCCTGTCCGGACCTGCAGGAGGAGTTGCGGCATCCATGCAACTTGCAGAGTCCATGGGGCTGGATCAGTTCATTACCCTGGACATGGGCGGCACATCTACAGACGTTTCACTGTGCGCAGGGGACTTTACCTACACCAGGGAATATCAGATCCAGGGCTTTCCCATAAGCCTTCCCATGGTGGACATCCATACAGTTGGGGCCGGTGGAGGTTCTGTTGCATGGATAGACCGGGGCGGGCTCCTGAAGGTCGGACCAGAGAGTGCTGGTGCAGATCCAGGCCCTGTATGTTACGGAAAGGGCGAAAGACTCACTGTGACTGATGCCAACCTCTATCTTGGAAGACTTAGGCCGGATGATTTTCTGGGCGGCCGGATGAAACTTCACAGGGAACGGGTTGACCTTCTTATGAAAGGGTTTTCCTCTGAACTTTGCGTAAGCCCGGAAGAGGCAGCCCTTGGAATAATCAGGATAGTAAATACCAATATGATCCAGGCAATCAGGGCCGTCTCCCTGGAACGGGGCCTCGACCCGAGGGATTTCGTACTGGTGAGCTTTGGAGGAGCAGCAGGCCTTCATGCCATGGAGCTTGCACAGGCGCTGGGAATGAAAAAGGTGCTTATTCCTTCTATGGCAGGCGTATTTTCTGCATTGGGCATGGCAGGATCAGAACTGGTGTTTGAAGGTTCAGCCAGTTTATTTATATCTGACAGCAGGCAGTCCTATGACAGGATTATGCAGGCATTCAAAAAGCTCCAGTCAAGAATCGAGGATTCAATTCCGGATTCAACCGCAGGTGCAACCAGGAAAATTCGTTCGGAATGGCTCATGGATGCCAGATACAAAGGGCAGTCCTTTGAAATCACATGTTCTTTTTGCCCCAAATGGGAAAGGGAATTCCATCGCCTGCATAAAAGGCTTTACGGATATTGCATGGAAGAAGCCCCCCTTGAAATTACAGCAATAAGATGCCGCCTCAGACTTTCCAGGAAGGACAATGCCAGGGACCTGCATTTTCAGGAACACGTGGATTCCGGCCAGGAAAACTCTCGTTTCCACGACTGCCAGGAAGCCAGGATTATCTTTGAGGATGGATTGAAAACAGTCCCTGTGATATACAAAAGGCAGGTGAAAAAAGATTCCTGTCTTTCAGGTCCACTTCTCATAATTGATGATTTCACCACAGTCCTGGTTCCAGAAGGATGGAAGGTTGCAGAAAAAAAAGGACACCTCTTGGCTCAACTGAAATGAATCCGGACGAATTGGCAGGCCTCAAAGAGGTCCTCACCCATAAATTTACTGGCGGCAGCATTGTAAAATCTGTGCTGGATGCAGTAAATACCGGTGTAATCATTCTGGATCAGCATGAAAATATTTGTCTCATAAATTCCAGGGCATCCCAGTTGCTAAACATCCATCAGGAAGGCCCAGTCCCCACCCGCCTCTCCAGTATTTTCATGGATGATGACCGCAAAATTCTTCTGCCCAACATAATAAAAATGGCAAGACAACAGGGCGAGTTTCAGGGCGAAGTGATGCTCAAAAGACGACCTCAAGCCGCATTTCTGGCCTTTTTTTCAATGAATTACTACGTACAGGACCAGATAGGCCTGTTTGTTGTCACCATCACGGATATCTCGCGGCTTAAGGATGTTGAAAGACTTCTTAGAAAATCTGAACGTATGGTATATCTGGGAAGAATGCTTGATGACATAAGCCATCAGATACGAAATCCGGTCCTTGCCATTGGTGGTTTTTCAAGGCGGTTGCTGAAAACCAGGCTGGAAAAACCCGAATATGTCAGGATCATCATGGACGAGTCAAAACGTCTGGAGATGCTTCTAGACGTCCTGACAGAATTCATTCAGCTTCCAAAACCAAGATTTTCCATCAAGACCTGTTCAGATATCCGGCAGCTAATTACCAGATCCGGCAATAACATAGCGGAACAGTTCGATGCCGAACTCAACGTGATAGACAACATTGAAGAACAAGACGCGCCTGTAGTAACCGACACGATGCTTCTCTGTCAGGCAATTGAACACGTGATCACCAATGCCTGCGAATCCTTTCTGGATTCACCCAGGAAACCAGTTATAACCCTGGAATTCCATGCTCCCTTGTCACCTCAGGGAGGCATGACAATACGGGTGTCCGATCTGGGTCCAGGCATCCGTCCACCCATTATCTCCCGGATATTCCATCCTTTCTTCAGCACAAAAACAGGCCACCTGGGAATGGGGCTTACCTTTTCAAGGCGCATACTTGAAGAACTCCAGGGAGAAATTGACGCCGAATCCGGCCTTAACCAGGGCACAACAATCACCATAAAACTGCCAGGGGACAGAAGACGCAGAATCCGCACTGAGCCTTTGCCTGCCTGAAAAGCGCTCAGGTTGCCTTTCCTTTACTTTCCCAGGAACGGAGTTTTCAGCCTATTAGGACAGGCAAGAAGCCACAAACAGGCCGCGCATAGTGGCTGAGCCACAGGAACCTGCACGGCCTTGATTGACAGACAACCTTATTTTAAGCGTAAAGCCCCTTTCGTCTGAGCAAAGCAAATGCACCCTTCTTTACCGCATCGTTAAAAAGTCCCCATGCCAGGGCATATGCCCACATGTAACCTGCATACTGCCAGCCTATTGGCTCAATCCACCAGCCATAGACACCGATCATTGTCCCTGCCAGGGCGCTCCAGAAGCTGGACTGTACAAGTATCCAGGATGGGAAAGGACGTTTCCATAGCCAGTCCTCGGTACGGGTAACAAAGATGGTGGTATGTCCTGCAACGATCAGCTTTACAAACAACATCGACTGGATCATAGGTTCGGGCAGCTGCATCTCTTTTAACAGGAAGAATATCAGAAATGAACTCATAACCCCGGCGATACCCAGGATGCTTGAAACCATGATAAGTTCCTTCATATTCCAGCGTACGGGTTCCTGCTGAATACGAGTATTGTCATAGGCTATAGAAAGTATCGGAATATCGTTAAGCAAGGCCAGCAGGACGATCATTACCGCAGTAATGGGATAGAATTTAAAAATGAGTATGGAGAGAGTCATGAAGAGCAGCACACGAATTGTCTCCGCAATTCTGTAAACCGTGTAACTCTTCATACGTTCAAAAGTTATCCGCGCCTGTTCCATTGCCGCATTTATAACTGACAGGCCAGGGGCCGTGAGGATGATATCTGCAGCAGCCCTGGCAGCATCCGTGGCATTTTTTCCTTTGGTGTATGCGAATTGCTGTACCGGTCTTATCGCATGTGGATGGAGTTTTTCCTCCCATCCTTTCATAGTTTCATTTTTCCAGTTTCCATAAGCGTTGCGAATATGTACTTTCCCGTATTTTGATAGTTCATCAATGACACCTTCAATGGATTTATAGCTAACATTGTCACAATCTATTAAAAGCGCAATTTTTTGTTCCTTGTGCATGAAGTTTCCTATTTTCTGCGGCGGGAGCATAACGAATCCGTAGCCAAGATTCTGCATGATCCACTGGCCTCCGCCAATGATCGTGAGGTGGCCCTGGCCATGCTGAAAAATGCGGAGATATCCTCCCGGGAAATACTGCCCATCTGCCAGGACACGGGCACGGCCATTGTTATGGGCAAAAAAGGACAACAGGTCTGGACCGGCTGCAATGATGCGGAAGAATTATCCGCCGGCATATTTGCCACTTATACCGGTGAGTATCTGCGCTATTCCCAGAACGCGCCGCTGAGCATGTATGAGGAAAAAAACACTGGGTCCAAGAAATTCCTGTGATCCTCCTTCTATAGATTGCACATCCTGGCAGCATAGTCGACTATCGTATTGTGGCTGTTTGCTGGTTAGATTACACATGGTTCTGGAGACTGTGCTGTATGGTTTCTGTCAATCACCGTTATCGGGGGAGTTCTGAGATACTCATAAATATTA
>QOAL01000079.1 GCA_003978135.1 Thermodesulfatator sp. | reverse complement strand
ATCTTATAAGCCAGCTCTTGAGGTATTCTTCCAGGAGAAAGCCCGAATCTGTTTCAGCCTGCATTGCCTGTTGTACCTTCTGGATGTCCTGTTTAGGCACGGCTGCATAAAGCCTCTTGCAGATGAAATTTACACAGATCACATGTCTTGCCGTCAAAAGACAGCCCCTTTCACCAAGAAACCAACATCCTGTGGGGTCCCATGGTTTGTCAGGCAGTTTTGTCTCCATTAAAAGGTTGACCAGCAGGGTTATAACGTCAAATTTGTTTTCAATGCCCTGGCCGCAGCAGCTGCCGCCATCCTGCATGGCACATATTGTACATTCTTCCGTGATACCGTGTTGATCCATGGCAAGCCATGTGGCAGCAATTTTCTCCCTGTAATCCTCAAGCAATTCCTTTATTATCCTGTCCTTTTTCATCTTTGCACCGAGGAAATCATGCAGCAGGTGAGCCCATCTGAGTTTTTCCTCAACAGGATGGCCTGGACCCATGGGAATAGACTGGATGTCTATGTCGGCACGATCTGGCATATCAACAACTCAACAGGGAGAAGTGGCAGGTTCCATGTATGTCACTTCCTGTTTGGTCAAGACAAGAAAGGCCGGATATGTTAAAATCTTTTTTGTCATCAGTAAAAATAAATAGAATCTCCTGGTGTCTGAATCAAGTCTGTTGTGGTTAACAAATAAAATTTGTGGTTTGCAGGCAGTGGCCAGGTATTTTAATAGTTTTTCTCATCTAAGTAATCGTTTTTTTCAAGGGAGCAGGTGAGGTGAAGGAGAAATCTCTTTACGCCAAGGCAGGCGTTGACATAGAAAAGGCCAACAGGCTGGTGGAGCGTATAAAATCCGTAGTCTCTTCCACTTATACCAAGGGGGTCATTACTGAAATAGGCGGATTTGCAGGGCTTTTTGCCCTTGATCATGATAATTATCATGCCCCTGTCCTGGTTTCTTCCACAGACGGGGTTGGCACCAAGCTCAAAATAGCATTTTTAACAGGCAAGCATGATACAGTGGGCATAGATTTGGTGGCCATGTGCGTGAACGACATAGTCGTGACCGGCGCCCAGCCTCTTTTTTTTCTTGATTATTTCGCCACTGGCAGGCTTTCTGAAGACGTTGCCACTGCGGTGATAAAGGGGATTGCCGAAGGATGCCGGCAGGCAGGTTGCGCCCTGATCGGAGGAGAAACCGCAGAAATGCCCGGCATGTATCAGCCTGATGAATATGACCTGGCCGGTTTTTCCGTGGGAGTGGTTGACAGGGACAGGATCATAGACGGGTCTGAAATTGGAGTTGGCCATGAAATTATAGGCATTAACTCCAGCGGGCTTCACAGTAACGGCTACTCCTTGGTGCGTAAGATATTCTTTGAGGAAATGGGGCTATCTCCTGATGACCGGCTCGAGGATCTGGCAGGGCGCACCATTGGTGAAGAGCTGCTTATACCCACCAGAATTTATGCCAAGACCGTTCAGAACCTAATAAGGACCTTCAAGGTAGATGGCATCGTTCATGTTACTGGAGGTGGCTTTCAGGATAATATACCCAGGGTCCTTCCTCGTTCCTGCAAGGCAGTGATCGAGAAAGGCAGTTGGTATATCCCCCCTGTGTTCAAGGTGATAAAAAAAGCCGGAAAGGTCCCCGAGGATGAAATGCTTCGCACCTTCAACTGCGGCATAGGTCTTATACTTATTGTGCCTTCCGCCCAGAGCCAGGATATGCTCTTGCAGCTGAAAGCCCTGGGAGAGGAGGCGTTTGTCATCGGTAGGATAGAGAAGCACCGCCAGGGTGAAGATATGGTGGAATTTACAGGAGACGAGCTCTTTGATACTGGTGAGTAGCTGCCTGCTTGGTGTCCGCTGCCGCTATGATGGCTCCAGCAGGCCCGTTCCCGCCCTGTGGGATGTTCTGGGCCAGGGGAAATCCGTTGTACCAGTCTGTCCTGAACAGCTTGGTGGTTTGCCGACTCCCAGGCCTCCCGTATTTATCCTGGGCGGGGATGGATTTGACGTGCTTGCGGCAAGGGCCAAGGTTGTCAGGAAAATTGACAGGCAGGACGTGACGGATTTTTTTCTTTCAGGTGCGGAAGAGTGTCTTAAACTGGTGCGGCTTCTGGGAATAAGGCGTGCAGTCTTGAAATCAAAGAGTCCTTCTTGTGGGCTTAGCCGTCCTTCCGGGGTAACCGCTGCTGCCCTTATCCTGGAGGGGGTGGACGTGATGGAATTTTAGGTGCCGGCCTTTGCCATAACCCTTTCCTTCAGGTCTTTTCCCACCTTGAAAAAGGGCAGTTTTTTAGGCTGCACCTTGATCTTTTCCCCGGTTTTTGGATTTCTTCCTGTGTAGGCCTTGTATTCCCTGATGCTGAAACTTCCAAATCCCCTGATCTCTATCCCTTCTCCCTTGACGAGTGCCTCTGTCATGTCATTAAAGATGGAATTTACAATAAATTCACTAAGCTGTCTGTGAATTTTCATTTCCTTGGCCAGGGCGTCTATAAGGCTTGATTTGTTCACAGGGGACCTCCAATTTGAAAAATCTCTTTATTACCAGGATGTTGCTATTAAATACGAGAGTGTTTATATCTGTCAAGAAACTTTTGGAATATCTAGTTAAAAAAATCACACTTGTGCGGTGGGCTTTCACATGAAGGAATGGATAAAAAAGGCGGCAGGATTTGGCGATTTCCCTGAATCAGAGCCTGAGTCAGAGATAGAAGAGCAAGGAAAATCCCCTGACGAAAATGACAATCAGAATCCTGATAATGCAGATGACACTCCGGAACAAACAGATGCCCCAGAACAGCAGTCTGTAGAGCATGGCCGTGATGAGCCCCAGGCTGAAGACAGGCTTTTTGCCAGGCTCAGGGACCGAATGGCAAAGTCCAGGCTGGGTTTTGTCCGGCAGATGGATGAGCTGTTCCTGGGAAAGAGGCAGATAGATCCCGAACTCCTGGACGAGCTTGAAGAGATTCTCGTCATGGCTGATATGGGTGTCAGCACGGTTCAGGAAATATTTGACGAAATACGCCTCAGGGTCAGCAGGAATCAGCTTACGGAACCTGAAGCCCTGAAGCAGGCCCTGAAGGGGGCCATTGAGGACCTTTTTGACCAGGCGGAGAAAGAAGCTGGTGGAATAAGCTGGGAGCCTGTCCCGTATGTAATCTTGGTCGTTGGCGTAAACGGGGTGGGAAAGACCACAACCATTGCAAAACTTGCCTTTCAACTGAAACAGCAAGGTAAAAAGGTGATGCTGGTCGCGGCAGATACCTTCAGGGCTGCGGCTGTGGAACAGCTCGAAATGTGGGGAGAAAAGACCGGTGTACCTGTCATCAGCCACAAGTCTGGCTCGGATCCTTCTGCGGTTGCCTTTGACGGGTTAGAGGCGGCAAAGGCCCAGGGCATGGACGTGGTTATCGTGGATACTGCAGGTAGGCTCCATACCCAGGTGAATCTAATGGAGGAGCTGAAGAAGATAAAAAGGGTAATGGGCAGGAAGATGAAGGGTGCGCCCCATGAGGTTTTCCTGGTGCTGGATGCTACTACGGGCCAGAACGCCATAAGCCAGGCAAAGATGTTCTGTGATGCCACTGATGTCACCGGTATATGTCTGACAAAGCTGGACGGTACTGCCAAGGGCGGTATAGTGGCAAGTATTGCGCACCAGATGAAGATCCCCATAAGATACATCGGAATAGGAGAAAGAATGGAGGATCTCCGCCCCTTTGATTCAAAAGAGTTTGTAGATGCCCTGTTCCAGTGAGATCCGCAGGGAGCATTCCCTGTTTGTCCCCATAGCCTGTGTCCATCCAGAAATAGGCAATTTTGTTCGAGGGCAAGGCGCAAGGAGGCGAAAAAGCGCAGTGTACTGGGCATACATGAGCATTTTCCGCCGACGAGCAACACAGTCATCGGGCAAAAGGGACATTTATGGATGGACACGGGCTCATAAGGTAGAGAACATATTCCTGACTTTTTCAGGGTCTAACCGGTGGCTTTTTCCCTTCCATCCTCATGGCAAGATTGTTCCAGTTTATGTCATGGAGGTTCTGGACCTGGCTGTTAAGAAAGCCGGATTTTGCCGCAAGCCTTCTCTTTGCCCTGTCCCTGATACCATGAAAGGGCAGCATTGCCGCCACGGCCTTGTTCTTCCACCTTTCATCTGGTGTCAGGACATCGTGCCTTCTGGTATAAAAGGGATCTTCTCCTGGTTCGCAGGGCCTGTTAAATACATTGAAATGCCTGCATGCCAGGGGTCTCATGGGATGAATCCCACAGGCACCCTCAATGAGGAAGGGGCAGGGCTTACCCTTGGCAAATTCGGCAAGTTGTTTTTTCAGCACCGGTCTTTCAGGACCAAGTATCTTTTCAATCACATACCAATAAATACCAACCACCTCCAGGGGATAGACCGGAATAGTTACATGGGTGGCGCAACAAGTGGAGCAACCCTTGCTGCAGGCAAGCCTTTCCCCTTTGCTCACGCGTTTTCGTATGGCCTCTGCTATGCCCCTGTCTGCAATGAAGTACGCATCGAGAAGCATTGGCAGCCATGTAACAGTTGATTCTTCAGGAAAGGTCAACCGTTTGATGTTTGGCCGGGTTCCGGATGTCTTCTTTTTCTTTTTAGCCATGCCCGGCAATATACCAGGAGATTTGAAAATGTCCTGGAAGTAGTGAAAATAGAAATAAAAAGGTGCAAGGGAGGAAGCCTCCTTTGCACCTTTTTACCTGTCTATTTTACCACAGTCACATTTGCGTCTTCGATAATAACGGGATAAAAATAACCAGCTCCGATGTCTTTGTCTGCGTGGAGTACACCCTTTATCAGCACAATGGAGCCGACTGCCGGCGCGGATGTGGTAGTTACTGTCATGTCGAAATTCTTTTTGTCTTGACTTCCGGTTCCGTCCTGGACGTGTAACCAGTTCTTGCCGAGAATGTTCTTGGAAAGTTTCACAACCTTGGCCTTGAGCACAACAGGTTTTCCATCCAGTTCCTTTGCCTTTGCAAAGGCCATTTCAATTGTGATTGCGCCTTCTCCCTTGGCAGGACTGATCTTGATATCCTGCTTGGCCAGTTTGGGAGTGCCTGTATGTGGCTTTGCCATAGTCGTGGCATGGGATTTTGTGTGGACATCCTGGCCAGGTGCGGGACCTTGAGAAAATATTATGGTTTCGAAAGTCCTGTTAAGACTGTTGCTGTGAAAGTTCTTCATTGTATCTCCTGGCAGCAGCATCATTTCCTGACCGACTTCAACCTTCATGGCCGGAACAGCAACCCAGAAATCCTTTCCTTCAAATTCCAGCAGCATGTATGTGTATCCGCCGCTGTCCATGGTCTCTTTTACCTTGCCAAAAATGTACCCCTTTTCCTTGCTGCCGGCATGGCCTCCCGGACCCACGGCCTGTTTTTTAGAAGATACTTCCTTTTTTTCGGCCTTGTTCTGACAGCCCTGAAAAGCGGTCACGCAGAATATGACAGCAGCAGCAATTACTAATGAAACAAATTTGTCTGTTTTCATGTGTATTTCTCCGTATTTTTGGGTTTTTGATAATCAGTTCAATGTTACAAGGGTGGCGCCCCAGTGTCCAGCGTCTGCACCTGCTGTCCGGTAATCCTTTACCAGATCGCAGCGTGAGAGAATTGCATGGACCGATCTTCTCAGAATGCCCTTTCCCTTTCCATGGATTATTCTTACCTCCTTTATGCCGGCCTTCCGGCATTCATGCAGGTATTCAGGGATAAGGATGTTTATTTCATCCGGTCTGAAGGTATGGAGGTCAAGGGTTCCGTCTATTGTCATCTGAACAGGGTCCATTTCGTAATCCCTCACAGGGTAACTAATCATGGTGTCTTGCGGTAGCTCCCTCCGGTAAGCGATTACAGGGTGTCAGCAGATGCAAGGCAGCGGGTGCGCAGACGTACTCCCTTTACTTCAAGTACCCGCT
>QOAL01000229.1 GCA_003978135.1 Thermodesulfatator sp. | reverse complement strand
ACTTTTGATTTCCCTTTTGTATCCTCAAAAATGTTCTTAGTACGTAAATAATTGTTTATTTTAATGAGATACACCATTTCGCAATGTTGCCATAACCATTTGACTGACATCAGAAAGTTCTATACGATGCCAAGCAAATCTTTAAATAGAAAGTGACTTTGTCTCCTTTATGAAGTCATCATCGTGGATCCGGAACCGGAAGGATACAATTTGGATAACAGATTATGCCGAATGATGTATTGCTGGATTTAGTCTGTTCTCCTCGTATGAAAAACCATGCAGTTTTCCGCTGTAAAAACCGGTCATGCAGTTGCCCTTTTGCCCTGTATCCCAATGAAATAGAAGCCTTGGTGGCCAAGGTCTTGTCGGCATATTTATTGCGGTAACTGGAACCAGTAGGCCGGTTAAAAAAGAAGAGAGGTGGAGCAGGATGAAAAGTGCAAAGATAGTCTTATTAAGCGCGTGTTTTCTTGTAGTTACTGCAGGAATCGCCTTGGCAGGCAGTATCGGAGATGTAAATGCGACTAACCCTGATGAACAAGGGCCATATTTCCTCAACATCGAAGTTACAGGCTGTAAAGGCGACAATACCGTGATTTCAGATTCCCTGGGCAGCACGTTTCTAGTACAGGTTTTTGCACACGCCAACTGTGTAAAGCCAGACTGTACAGGAGATGATTGTGATTTGACAGAAACCTTTACAGTTTCGGTAGAGGTCCCCCCGTGCCACAGTTACGACCGGGTCAAGGTACAACTTTTCAATGTGAATTGTGAGGCCAAGACGCCTGAAACCGGGCTTGTCACATTGGAAGATTCCAGGATTTTGGAGCAAAAACTTGAAATTCGTCAGATAGCCTGTTGTGCCTCAATATTGGAACAGTGCCTGGACAGTTGCGGAGACAATGAAACCTGTAAGCAGGCCTGTCAGGATGATTACGAAGAATGCATGAACGAGACGCTTACTTTGAGCCTTTCCTGCCACCCTGAAACCTTCAACATGAAATCCCATGGAAACTGGATAACATGCCACCTGGCTGGTGGCGAAGAAAATGTTTCCATTAATGATATTGATTACAGTTCTGTGGTTCTGGCTGTCGGAACAGGGACCATGGCTCCTGATTGGTACAACCAAGAAGGGGACGCACTCATGCTGAAGTTTAGCAGAGACCAAGTTGGAGAATTAATCAACGCCCTGGAAGATAACCCCTCTTTCCCAATGACTGTTCAACTGACTGTTACAGGCGACTTCTATGACGGGAGGCATTTCGAAGCCTTTGATACCATAGACGCAATCAATCCTGGAGAGGATAAAAAGTCCAACAAGGGCGCTGCAAAAGGAAAAGGCCACAAGCCTTAGACATCTTGTGTCAGCTCCGACAACTCATAAGGCCCTTGAAAAAGGGCCTTTTTAGTTGGCAGGTTTTTCACATTTGCATGCCCGCTCCATGTCCTTGGCTGCTCAGGGATAAACTGGAAATGCCCGTTTCTTTTAGTCTTGGCTAACAGGTGCTCTTTCCATTGCGTGGCGAACTGCTGTAATGAGTTGCTCTATGGAAAAAGGCTTTGCGAGAAAATCCTTGTCGGATTCCAGGGAAATGATATCTGGTGCATATCCAGACATGTAGAGGACCTTTAGAGACGGTTTCTTTTCTTTCAGAACCCTGTAAACCTCCTTGCCGTTCATCCCCGGCATTATTACATCGGTTAAGAGCAAATCCACTTTTCCAAGAAATTTGTCCATTTTCCTAAAGGCCTCTTCAGGAGATGATGCTTGAATCACGTGGTATCCATATTCCACAAGGACGCGAGAGATAAAGTCACCCACATCCCTTTCGTCCTCAAGGAGCAGAATAGTTCCTGTCCCCTTGCCATCGGGAACATTTTCATTTGTTTTTGTGTGCTTCTCGGCCTGTTCCCTGGAGCTTGGCAGAAATATCCTGAATGTGCTCCCCCTGCCTGGCTCAGTGTCTACCTGTAAAAAGCCTCCGTGTTGTTTCACAATACCATAAACTGTGGAGAGCCCCAGGCCGGTGCCCTTCTCTTTGGGTTTCGTGGTAAAAAAAGGCTCAAATATCTGCTCGATCATCTCCTGATCCATACCCATCCCGGTATCTCGCACGCTCAGGATCACGTAGGAACTGAGATCTGCCTGACCAAAACCCTGGCCAAAGCCCGTGGTAGAGTCCGCCCTGGATGTTTTTATGATCAATCTTCCTCCCGCAGGCATGGCGTCCTGGGCATTGACCGCCAGATTTAGAAGTATCTGCTCTAACTGTCTCCTGTCCGCCTTGATCATGGGCAAGGTAGAATCCAGATCCAGCACAATCTCGATATTTTCACGCAAGGTGTGCCTGAGAAATTTTTTGAAACACGTTATAGTCTCATTCACGTCCACAGGGGCGATCTCAATAATTTGCTTTCTGCTGAATGCAAGAAGCTGTCTGATGATGTCCTTTGCCCTTTCCCCTGCTTCCACGATGGATGTTACGTACCTGCATGCCCGATCATTATCTGCAAGCATGTTAAGAAGTAATTCTCCGTAACCAAGTATGGGGACAAGGAGATTGTTGAAGTCATGCGCTATACCTCCGGCCAGCCTCCCGATAGATTCCATCTTCTGGGCCTGCTGGAGCTGCGCCTGCAGGTTTTGCTTCTCCTCTTCCTGTTTTTTACGCTGGCTGATATCCTGAACTGAACCTTCAACGCAGCATATCTTGCCTTGACTATCAAATATTGTCCTGGCGCTGACCGAAACCCAGAAAGGTTCTCCTGTCCTTTTTCTGAACTGGACTTCCTGTTCCCTTATGGCACCTGTGCGTCCAAGCTGTACTGAACATTGTTGACGCTTCCGCATGTCAACACATAGAGACGATATGGACAGGCCTATTAGATCATCGGGTTTGTCATAGCCAAGCATATCTGCCAGGGCCTGATTCGCCATAATGAATTTGCCGTCTGGATCAGGGGTGCGTTGATAAAGGCCAATGGGCAGACCTTCAACCAGCTCCTTGTATTTTCTCTCGCTGGTCTTGAGACTGCTTTCAATCTGTTTTCTTGAAATGACGTTTGCATATATGTCCGCCAGTATCTTTATGAGAAAGATATAGTCTCTGTCCAGGACCCTTTCTTTTCTTACAGAGTCAAATCCCACAGAACCCAGGCATAGGGTATCCTTCATCAGGGGAACGGCTACAAGGGATTGAATGGCCTGGGCCTTGAGGCTCTCCTTAAGCCGCCCTTCAGGCATTTCTTTCACCGAAGGTATTTGGATAACCTCGCCCCTAAGGTGGGGTTCTATCCATTCTGGATAGGGCTCCATGGGTATGTCTTTAAGCCTTTTTATCTGGGGTTCGATTCCTGGGGCGCACCACTCGTGGGTGTTGGTTATCAGACGCCTTTCATGATCGTAGGCAAACAGATACGCCCTGTCCATTTCAAGAAATGAACCCACGGAGGAGAGACCCTTATTGATGTACTTGTCAAAGTCATCAGGACGTACATTGATGAATTCTATGGCGAGATCTAGAATTAGATCCTTCAACTTGGAATCTGTCATATAGTGGCCTGCAAGAATGCGATATTTTTCTCAAATCATACTACCAGACAAAATGGGATGTTGGGAGACTACTTAATCTTTTTTATTTAACAGGTTTTGACGAAAATAAATACATGAGAAAAAGTCTTTTTTACTATTTCTTCCGACTTGGCAAATTCCCGGATTCAGATGCCTTGAAAGCAACAGGCCCGGTGATAATGGATGAAGGCATAAAAATCACGGTCACATTCAAAAATTACAGGTCAACTGGAAAATTTTTCTACAGAAAAAGAAACTGGTATTCTGGTTCTGTGGCAATTACTGCGGAACGATTCCTGGTCTTTATATTTTCCAAAAAGGTTCTTGATATTTCTCTACAGGACCCGAGATTTGAGAAAATGGATGTCTATATGGAGGGGAAAAACTGCCTTGTCATAGGTTTTGATGCATCCCTGTTTCAAAGACTCGACTCCGGAAGGGTAGAATACAGGCTTTTTTCTCCACTGGCAGGACAGATGTTCAGGCAACTTTCGAATCCGAGGTTGATGAAATGAGGAGGCTCCTCCCGGCCAATCAGCCAGGTGATTCCAGGATTGTTGTCCTACGCATCCAGTACATTAATGTGTTTTTTCAGGTAGCGGAGCATGAAAAGGCCCGGTAGGGCAGCAAGAAAGGTGAAAAAGAAAAATTCCGGCCACCCAAGCATGTCCACCAGGATGCCCGAGGGAGGGCCCACAAACACCCTGCCGACAGCTGCGAGGGCTGACAAGATTGCATACTGGGTGGCACTGAACCGCCGGTTGCAAAGTGCCATGAGAAAGGCGACAAATGCAGCAGTACCCATTCCCCCGCATATGTTTTCCAGGCCTACTGCTCCTATCATCATTGGATAACTCTTGCCGACAAGTGCCAATGCCATAAATGCGAGATTGGATACGGCCTGCAAGATCCCAAAGAGCATCAGGGAACCATAAAGTCCCATCCTGATCATTAGGCCCCCGCCTGCCATGGCACCGATAATTGTGGCTGCCAGCCCGAGTCCTTTATTTATGGTTCCCACGTCTGTTGGGGAAAAACCCGCTCCCCTGATGAGGAAGGCGGTGGTCAGGGTGCCTGCAAAGGCATCTCCTATCTTGTAAAGTATGATGAGAAAGAGGAATAAAATTATAGCCTCTCTGGAAAGGATTTCTTTAAGGGGCTCTATTACCGCCTCCCTAATATTCCCTGGGGGATTGCCGGGAATGCCCGGCTCCGGGGCTATGAGGGTGAAAAGGGCAGAGCCTGCCATTACTGCTGCCATGGCAATATACGTGGCGTGCCAGCCGATATGGTCCGCAAGTATCAGGGCAAGAGCGCCTGAAACCAGCATGGCAATGCGATAGCCTGTAACCGTAAGGCCTACGCCAAGGCCCCTTTCACGTTCTTTGAGACTGTCTGTCCTGTATGCATCTATGACAACATCCTGGGAGGCAGAAAAAAACGCCAGCAGGATGGCGGCAAGCCCCATGGCAGCAGCCTGACTGGAAGGGTTCAGCATGGCCATGGCAGCGGTTATAAGGATAATAAAAACCTGGCAAAGAAGTATCCAGCCCCGTCTCCTGCCCAGGAGGGGTATGTTAAACCTGTCCATCACTGGAGACCAGACGAATTTCAGGGTATAGGGGATTCCTACCATTGAGAAAAGGCCGATGGTCTTTATGTCCACGCCGGCAACTGTAAGCCAGGCCTGCAGGGTTCCTCCGGAAAGGGCAAGGGGAAGGCCTGATGCAAATCCCATTGGAAACATCAGGGCGAGAGCCCTGGAAATTTTTATTCCCTTTATCTTCAACTTAGCCTGAAAAATCGTCCTTATTCTGCATGTATACCATTCGAGGTTTTCTTGATGGACAAGAATACCTTGCCCGGCTCCATATTAACATATTAATATCCTGGAAGATCAATGGGGAAAATCTTTTCTGCATTTCTGCATGGCATGGATTCCGGAGATTAGAGCCTTTGGCAATGTAAAGGAGGGGTCAAAATGTCAGATTGCCTTTTCTGCAAAATGGTTTCAGGAGAAATAAAACCTGACGTGGTGTACGAAGATGAACATGTCCTGGCCTTCAGGGATATTAACCCCCAGGGGCCTGTACACGTGCTGATCATACCCAAGCAGCACATAGCCACCCTGAACGAGCTTGAGGAAGACCACGCCGAGCTTATGGGCAGGCTCTTTCTGGCTGCCAGGAAGGTGGCAGAGATGGAGAATATGGCTGACAACGGTTACCGGACAGTGATCAATTGCAACCGGCACGGGGGACAAGAAGTCTATCACATTCACCTGCACGTGATTGGCGGCAGGCAGATGACCTGGCCCCCGGGATAGACTCCCGGGCATTCCCTGTTTGCCCTGGTCTTTTTCAGTCACTGATCTGTCCTCATGAATTGATGGCTTCGGAAAGGAGGAGCAGCATGCTCGCTTTTC
>QOAL01000115.1 GCA_003978135.1 Thermodesulfatator sp. | reverse complement strand
TTTTCTTGATAAGAAATCCGCTATTTCAGAGGAAGGAGTAATTGGATAGCCGGCAAAAAAACCAAGACCTGCTGCAAGGGCAGCTTCTGCACAGGCCCGGTTGCCTTGCATGAGCTGCACATTTTTATTTTCGGGCAGGAGATTCATGGACAGTAAAATGATTGATGACTTCTATGGCAAAATCTGGACAAAGCAGCATGCACATTCTGCAACCAGTGCATTTGTGCAAATGCTGTACACTTGGCAGGCCGAATTCATCTGTTGTCAAGACCTGGCCTGGACAGAATTCCGAGCATATACCGCACCTCTTGCACCATTGCCGGTTAATAAGGATTGTTGTCATGGTACCTGTCTTTTTACGGGTCTGGTTCAGCATGAAGTTTGCGGGTTTGAATTTAACTGGTCCGGACACGCCAGGCCAGTAGCGCCTGGTTGACGACGTCTTATCTATTTAAAATTGTTGCCTTTTAACACAATGTGCCTGTGCACACAAGGATTTTGCCGCTTCAGATCCAGGGATAATTGACTTCGTATTTTCATAATGTTAGCCTTTTTATTAAAGTAACTAACCTTTTTACTGTAAACCTAATTATTTGTCTTTAATCTTTTCACGTTTCTAGAAGAGCAGGGGACACGGACTTTAAAGGGTGTTGAAGTGGCGGATAGAGAAAAAATTTTGAACATCCTCTTTTCTGCAATTGACGATTTTAATGAGATACGTCCTGGCGAGGCACCTATTTCAAAATCCAAGGATACCATACTTTTTGGAAGCGGCGGTGTTCTTGACTCTATGGGACTGGTTACTTTCATTGTGACCTCTGAACAGAAGATAGCCGAAGAGACCGGGATTTCCATAACCTTGGCGGATGAAAGGGCAATGTCTCTGAGGAACAGCCCGTTTCGGACAGTTGGCACCCTGGCAGATTACATCCATATGCTCATGGCAGAGCAAGAATAATGGCAGGAACATGCATGCTTATTACAGGCACCAGCCGTGGCATAGGGGCGTTTCTATCAGGTTACTATGCAGAAAAGGGTTACCAGGTTTTTGGGTGCAGCAGGGGACCTGTAGATTTTGAACTGGAAAATTACCGTCATTTCTGCCTTGATATATCAGATGAAAAGCAGGTGTTGGCCATGTTCACTGATATCAGAAAGGCGTGCGGGCGCCTGGATGTACTCATAAACAATGCTGGCATAGCCTCCATGAATCACGTTCTTCTCACTCCATATGCTACTGCAAGGGGGATAGTTGACACCAATATAATCGGGACATTTCTCTTCTGCAGGGAAGCAGCAAAGCTCATGCAGAGGCACAACTTCGGTCGCATAGTAAATTTTGCCACGGTGGCCACACCTCTGAAGCTGGAAGGAGAGGCAATGTATGCAGCATCCAAGGCAGCAGTGGTGTCCCTTACCCAGGTGCTTGCAAGGGAACTGGCTCCTCTGGGCATAACGGTAAATGCTGTCGGGCCAACCCCTGTGAAAACCGACCTTATCCGCTCGGTACCAAGGGAAAAGATGGAAGCCCTAATCAGTCGGCAGGCCATACCAAGGTTCGGTAATATGGAAGACATTGCCAATGTCATTGATTTTTTCATAAGCCCGGAGAGCGATTTTATCACAGGGCAGGTACTTTACCTTGGCGGCGTTTGAGGATGTGCACATGCCTGTAGAATTTCTGCTGAAACGTTTCCAGGAGGCAGGAACTGCTCCAGCCATGATCTGGAAAGACAGGGTCTTTCACTACCACGAGTTGCTGGAACGGATCAGATACTGGCAAAATAGACTTGAAGAAGAGGTAGCTCCGGGCACTGTCACAGTATTGGAAGGGGATTTCTCTCCAGAATCCGTGGCGTTAATGCTGGCACTTATCAGTCGCCAGTGCGTTATTGTCCCTCTGACTGCTGCGGTGGAATCCAAAAAAAAGGAATTTGCTGAAATATCTGAGGCCCAGGTTTCCTTTGTGCTGGATGCACGCGATCACGCTAAGATCCAACAGCTTGCCGGCAGGGGCAGCCACCATCTCTACCAGGAGCTTCGCAGCCGGAGACACGCTGGCCTTGTTCTCTTTTCATCAGGAACCACGGGAAAGAGCAAGGCCATATTGCACGACATGGAGCATCTTCTTGAGAAATACAAGAGGCGGCGGCATGATTTTACCACCCTGGCGTTTCTCCTTTTTGATCATATTGCCGGAGTGGATACCCTGTTTTATTGCCTTTCGAACAAGAGCTGCCTGGTGACTCTGACAGATAGGTCCCCTGATTCGGTATGCCGGGCCGTTGAGAAATACAGGGTGGAGGTGCTGCCTGTATCTGCAACATTTCTGAATCTTCTTCTTTATAGTGAGGCCTATAGGAATTACGATTTGTCCTCATTGAAATATATAGCCTACGGTTCTGAAGTCATGCTCCAGTCTACCCTTGAAAGGTGCGCAAGGCTTTTCCCAGGCGTTACAATACTGCAAAAGTACGGCACTACCGAGGTTGGAACCCTTCGTTCCAAGTCCAAGAGTTCAGATTCTTTGTGGGTAAAGCTTGGCGGTGAGGGATTTGAGACCCGGGTAGTTGACGGTATCCTCCAGATAAAGGCCCATTCTGCCATGATGGGTTATCTTAATGCCCCCAGCCCGTTTACTGAAGATGGCTGGTTTATTACAGGGGATACGGTTGAACAGAAAGGAGAATACTACAGGATACACGGCCGGGCCTGTGACATGATCAACGTGGGAGGAGAAAAGGTATTTCCCGCAGAGGTTGAGGATTTCATTCAAACCCTGGACAATGTTGCTGATGTGGTGGTTTACGGTGAGAAAAACAGCATCATGGGCAATATCGTGTGTGCAGACATCTCGCTTGTAAGGCAAGAAGAGCCAAAACAGGCCCTTTTGCGTATAAAGAGGGCCTGCTTCAATAATCTGCAGCCCTGGAAGGTGCCTGTAAAGGTCAGGATAGTGGATGGTATATCCTTGAACGAACGCTTCAAGAAAATGCGCAAGAAGATTTGTGACAGCAGCCCTGATTCCATGATGCAAGGAAACTTAGATGGTTGAAATTAAAAGGGCCACCCTGGATCTCTTTGATGTGATTTATCCCCTGATTGAACACTTTCCATTCTCTCACATGGACAGAAAGAGATGGCTCAGATTCCTGGAGCATAATTTTTCCAAGAGGCATGAATATTTTGGATATGTACTGACAGAGGGGAAAAGGGCAGTAGGATTCCTGGGAGGGCTTTTTCATGAACGGCAGATGGGAGGCACTGTTCACTCCTTCTGCAACCTTTTCTGCTGGTATGTGTTGGAGGGCTACAGATCCCAGAGCCTTATGCTTTTGCTGCCGTTTCTGAAGGAGCATGATCTTACAGTAACAAGTCTTACACCTTCCAGGGAGGCCTGCAAGATTCTCAGGCAGTTTCAATTTCAGGTACTTGAAAGGGATATCATCGTGCTGCCAGTGCTGCCGGCACGCGGGGCGTCTCCAGGCTTTGATATCTCTTCAGATCCTAAAAGAATAACTGACATCCTTGATCAAAAGGATTTGAAAATACTTCATGACCATGGCCCAGCTTGGTGCGGGCACCTTGCGGTATGGGAAAGGAAAGAGAAGAAAAATTACTGTTATGTTGTATTCAACAAGGTGAAAAAAAGAGGCCTACCCTTTACCCAGGTCTACTACACTGGAGAGCCTGAAATTTTCAGGAAAAATCTCGGCAGAATTCAGAGAGAGTTTCTAAGGGTTAACAGGACCTTTTTTACAGTGATTGACAGGCGCCTTTTCCATGGCCCGGTCTCCTTCCCATGCTTTTCATATCGCCTTCGTTATCCTCGATTGTATCGTTCACACACACTCAAGAGTGAGCAGATTGATAATCTCTATTCAGAGCTTCTCTTTTTTCAGCAGATATGACGCAAGCTGGAGGCAAACATGCAATTGTGAGACTGGCCATAAACGCCTGCAGGGTGAGCAGGGCATATCGCCTTCTGCGTCCCCTTCTCGGCGGTTCCGGTGTGATCCTTGCCTTGCACAGGGTGGTGCCTGATACAGGCAGATCACGCATAGGCGCCAATTCCAGGATAGAAATAAGCCCGGAATTTCTCGAAAGCCTGATAATTTTCTTCAGGAAAAAAGGATACAGGATCGTATCCCTTGACGAGATGTACCGGCAGCTTAAACACGGGCCTGGAGAAACGCCTTTTGTATGCTTTACCTTTGATGACGGTTACTCTGACATCTTGGATTACGTTCTGCCTGTTTTTTCTAAATACAATGCACCTTTTGCTGTTTATGTAGTTACCTCATTTGCAGAAAAAAGTTTTCCTCTTTGGTGGTACATGCTGGAGGAGCTTTTGCTGACAACCAGCGGTGTCCTCGAAGCCTCCCTGGATGGCCTGTCCCTGAAGTTAAAGATAGACACCATGGAAGAAAAGGAGGCCGCCTACAGCCGCATTCGGGAAATCTTCATGTCCTTTCCGCAAGAGGAATTGCGGGATGTAGTGGAAAATTTTTTCTCCCCTCTTGGCGTAAGTCCTGATCAATATAAAAAATGCCAGATGAGCTGGGAACAGGTGGCAGCACTTGCCCACCATCCCCTTGCCACGGTGGGAGCCCATAGTGTCCACCACTACAATCTGAGGAGCTTGTCCAGGGCAGACGCAGCAGCTGAGATAGCAGATTCAAAAGAGATACTCCAGGAGAAAACAGGGGTGGCCGTGCACCATTTTTCCTTTCCCTTTGGATCAAGGGAGGAGTGTGGACCACGAGAATTTGAAATGGCCAGGAAATGCGGTTTCAAAACTGCTGTAACCATACGGGAAGGGCTTATTTTCCCGGAACACAGGTTTTTCACAGAGTGCCTCCCGCGCATTGAAATAACAGGCAGACACCAGGATCTAACCCTGGTGGATATGCGGCGATGTGGCCTGGTCTCACTTCTAAGGAACGGCTTTAAACGTGTAGTGACCGTTTAGTACAATTACCCCCAGGCACGAGCAGTTTCTTCCAAGATTTTGCCAAGGCGAAGCCAGGTTTGGCGGGATTCTTGAAATCTATATGTCCATCAACTCCTGAATCTTATCGAGTATGTGTTCGGATACCAGGGCCTTGTGCATCAAGGGAAGCTCTTCAACATTCTCTTCCCTGTCGATAATGAGAACCTTGTTGGTTTCCACATCAAAACCTGCTCCGGGAAGGGTTATATCGTTGGCAACTATCAGGTCCAGGTTTTTCTTTTCGAGCTTGGAAAAGGCATTTTTTTCAAGGTCATGGCTTTCTGCGCAGAATCCCACAAGTACCAGCCGATCTGTCTTGTTATGGCCGATCTGTGCAAGTATGTCAGTTGTTCTGACAAGCTCAAGGCTGAGTTTTTCTTCTGATTTTTTTAACTTGTGGGTATGGCGTTTGGCTGGTGAATAATCTGAAACTGCAGCAGCCATAATGATAATATCCATGTTGTCTGCAAGGGAAAAGATTGCCTTTGCCATTTCTTCAGCGGTTTCCACCCGGTGCAAGTTAACTTCTGGCATGGCATCCAGGGCTACAGGGCCTGTAACCAGGTGAACTTCAGCGCCCCTGAGGGCCGCTGCCTCTGCCAGTTTATAGCCCATTTTTCCAGAGGAGCGGTTGGAGATGAACCTGACAGGATCTATCGGCTCCCTGGTTGGGCCTGCACTTATAAGGACTTTTTTTCCGGCAAGCCTCTTGGGCCAAAGGGCCTTTTTTATATGAAAGAGGCATGTTTCCCAGGCCGGAAGCCTGCCTTTTCCCTTTGCTCCGCAAACAACAGTTCCGGCTTCTGGTTCTATGACATTTAGTCCACGCTGCCTTAGAGTGGCAATGTTTGCCTGGGTTGCCGCATTGCTGTACATGTTGGGATTCATGGATGGGAAAATCAGTATGGGCCTCGTGAAGGAAAGAAACAAGGTACTTAAAAAATCGTCTGCATGAGCAGTATATTTAAAGTCAAAACTACTGGTTATTTCTTTAAAATATTTCAAAAGTTCCGTGTTTATTTTATTCCTTTTTATAAAAA
>QOAL01000042.1 GCA_003978135.1 Thermodesulfatator sp. | reverse complement strand
GAAGGAAGAAGAAAAAAAAGAGAAGGAAATCCAGCCAGAGGAGGCCAAGGCAGAGGAAGCTAAAACCCCTGTGGAAAAAGAGTCTGCTGAAACCATAACTGAAAAGCAGGCAGAAATAAAAACTTCTGAAAAACAGGTAGAAGTACCCCCGGAAAAGGTTCCTGAGACCAAGGAACCAGAGACCAAGGCCGAAGAAACCATTGTAGTTGAAGAGAAGAAGGCCGAGAAACCGGAGGAAGCTGAAAAAACAGAGGCAAAGAAGGAAGAGAAAAAGGCTCCGGAGGCAAAGACCTTTGTGAAGATCCTGGACAGGCCCAGGATAGAGATCCCAAAGCCCAAGAAACCGGAAAAAAAGGCCCCTGTCAAAAAAGCCAGAAAGCCTGGAGCTACCTCACGCCCTGTTCCTGCACCAGGGACAGCTCCTCCCCCTGCTCCTGGCAAGGGCAAGAAGAAGGGCAAAAGGGTTGTAAAGGCATCTGACCTGGACAGTTTTGGTAAGAAGAAGAAAGGCATCAGGAAAAAGGGAAGGAGGGAGTCCATAAGGAGGATTCTCGAAGAGGAGGCCGGCATTTCCAGGGTTGGCAAGAAGGCCGCCAAGGGCGCCCGGGCCGGTAAGGAAAAACCCGTTGGCACAGCTCCTATTAAGGCTGAAAAAAGAAAGATACAGATGTCTGAGACCATTCAGGTGAGCGAACTTGCCAAGAGAATGGGAGTAAAGGTGGGAGAGGTCATCATGAAGCTCATGGGCCTTGGAGTGATGGTTACTGCCAACCAGACCATTGACTATGATTCTGCTGCACTTGTTGCATCCGAGTTTGGCTACGAGGTTGAACAGAAGGGCATCGTAGAGGACATTATAACCATGCAGGAGGATGTCAAGGGAGGCAAGCCGGTTCCCAGGCCGCCTGTAGTCGCTGTCATGGGGCACGTAGATCATGGCAAGACCACCCTTCTGGACGCCATCAGGCGTTCTGATGTGGCTTCAAAGGAGGCAGGCGGGATCACGCAGCACATCGGTGCATACGAGGTTCAGCTTCCCTCGGGAAACCAGGTTGTATTTCTCGACACTCCAGGTCACGAGGCCTTTACCTCCATGAGGGCAAGGGGAGCCAGCGTAACAGACATGGTAATACTCGTGGTGGCAGCAGATGACGGTGTGATGGCCCAGACCAGAGAGGCTATTGATCATTCAAATGCGGCGGGAGTGCCGATAATAGTTGCGGTCAACAAAATAGACAAGCCAGGCGCCAATCCTGACAGGGTAAAGAAGGAACTTGCAGAGCTAGGGCTTATTCCTGAAGACTGGGGCGGAGAAACCATCTTTGTGAATGTGTCGGCCAAACAAGGTACAGGCATTGATGAGCTTCTTGAGATGATGGTGCTCCAGGCCGAGGTACAGGAGCTCAAGGCAGATGCTGAAAGGCCGGCAAAAGGACGTGTCATAGAATCCCGACTGGACAGGGGAAGAGGGCCTGTTGCCACACTTCTGGTGCAGGAGGGTACGCTTCACGTGGGAGACGCCATTGTATGCGGACTTCATTATGGAAAGGTCAGGGCCATGATCAACGACAAGGGCCAGAAAGTGGAAGCTGCAGGCCCTTCAAGTCCCGTGGAGGTCCAGGGTCTTTCAGGCGTACCTGAAGCAGGAAGCGAGTTTACAGTCCTTCCCACTGAGAAAAAGGCCAGAGAGGTTGCGGAGTATCGCCAGAGAAAGGCCAGGGAAGCCGAGCTTGCAAAGAGTACCAGGATGAGCCTTGAGACAGTGTTTGAAAAGATGAAGGAACAAGATCTCAAGGTGCTTCATCTGCTTCTCAAGGCGGACGTCCAGGGTTCTCTTGAGGCCCTTTCCGATTCCCTGAGGAAACTCAGCACAGACAAGATAAAGGTAGATATCGTCAGGGGCGGTATTGGTGCCATCACAGAGTCAGACGTGCTCCTGGCATCTGCTTCCGATGCCATCATAATAGGTTTTAATGTCAAGCCCAGCCCCCAGGCCAAGCAGCTTGCAGATCAGGAACACGTAGATATCAGGTTTTACGATGTTATCTACCATGCAATTGAAGAGGTCAAATCTGCCATGACCGGCCTGCTTGAGCCTGTATTCAGGGAAAAAGTCCTTGGAGCTGCAGAGGTAAGGCAGACCTTTCATATTTCCAAAGTTGGCACCATTGCAGGCTGTTACGTAACGGACGGGGTAATAAAGAGAAACGCCCTGGCCAGGCTCCTGAGGGACAATGTTTCGGTATACAAGGGCAAGATAGAATCCCTGAAACGGTTCAAAGACGACGTGAAGGAGGTTCAAGCCGGTTACGAATGCGGTATCGGCCTTGAAAGGTTCAATGATATCAAGGTAGGTGATGTGATAGAGGCCTTTGAAATGGAAGAGATAGCTCCGGAGCTTGGAAAAACCAAGAGCGAACAGGAAGAGGAAGAGAATTCTTCCAAGGCGTAGATGATTGTTGCAGTTGCCAGAATCAGATTTCGACTCCCTGAGAATCATTCTCTCAAGGGCAAGCGAAAGGTCGTGAAGAGCATGCTTAGCCAGGTGAGAAACAGGTACAACGTGGCCTGTTCTGAAACAGATTTCCATGACGTTTGGCAGTCTGCAGAAATAGGTATTTGCACGGTAGGCAACAGTGAGCCTGTTCTTTCCTCTGCCATGGACAAGGTATTGAGCTATGTTGAAAACCAGTGCCCATGCGAGGTCGTGGATTCTGAGCTAGAGATTATTCACATGGGTTGAGACAGATTATGGATTACGAGATTTTTGAAGGCCTTCTTTCCAGGCAGCCTGCATTTTCCAGGTCTGAAAGAGTAGCTGATCTCCTCAAGGAGGAAGTGGCAAGGATGCTTCTTTCCGAGGTAAAGGATCCCAGGGTGCAAGGCCTTGTAACAGTGATTTCCGTGAAGGTTACAAAAGACCTGAGACATGCGAACTTTTCTGTATCTGTCATAGGCGGTTTGAAGGAGGAAAGGGCTGCCATCAAGGGCCTTGACAAGGCCAGCGGGTTTATAAGGAGGAGTCTTGGAAAGAGGCTACGCATGAGGCGTATTCCTGAACTCCATTTCAGGCTGGATGAAACACTCAAGGCCCAGGAAAAAATCGAGGGCCTTCTCAGGAAAATCCATGAAGAGGGTTGAAAGCAGCCTTGAAAGGGCTGTTGACTTCATTCATTCTGGCAGGTCCTTTGTGCTCACAGGCCACGAAAGGCCGGACGGAGACGCTGCAGGTTCTGTATTGGGCCTTGGCCAGGCCCTTTACGACAGTGGCACAGGGGCAGGGATGTGGTGATGCTTGCTTCAGAGCCGCTGTCCCCTGGTCTCAGGTTCCTTCCGGGAGCCTCCAAGATGAGGACCAGCTTGCCGGATTTCAAGTTTGACGATTTTACCCTGATCATGCTTGACTGTAACGAGGTAGAAAGGGTAGGAGCCCTTGGAAAGAGTCTGGTCCAGGCTGCCTCTTCGGTGATGATCCTGGATCATCACCTTGGCCAGGGCTTCTGCGGAGAGCTTGAAAAGCCATGTTTGAGCGTGATAGACAAAAGGGCGTGTTCCACATCGGAGATCTGTTTTAGGCTCCTGAATATTCTTGGCTGGGAGGTTACTCCAGCAATAGCCACCTGTTTTTATACCGGCGTACTGACCGATACCGGTGGATTCCGCTACAATAATACCTCTTCCAATACATTTGAAATAGCAAGACAGCTTGTCCTGGCAGGTGCCGACCCCTATGAAATTGCCCTCAACTGTTTTGAGTCCAAACCCCTTTCCAAGGTGAAGCTTCTGGGTCTGGCATTGGAGACCCTTGAAGTCATTTACGATGGAATGGTGTCGGTAATGCTTCTTACACGTGACATGTTTTCCATTTGCAATGCCAGGGAATCGGAAACAGATGATTTTGTTTCCTATGCCAGGGGAATCGACGGTGTGGAGGTGGCAATCCTGGTCAAGGAGGCCAATTCCGGGCAGGTTTCAGTCAGTCTGCGTTCCAAGCATTTTGTTAATGTGGCAGAGCTTGCTGCCAGATTTGGAGGAGGCGGCCATTTCAACGCTGCAGGATTCAAGACCACAGGGGATCCTTTCGAGATAAAAGAAAGGGTGGTTGCCCTTGCTGGCGAATACCTTGTGGAGAAACATAGATGAACGCCGGAGTTATTCTCATAGATAAACCACAAGGCATATCTTCGTTTCAAGCCGTCGCAAGGGTTAGGAAAAAGACCGGCATTAGAAAGGCAGGCCATACTGGCACCCTTGACCCCATGGCAACCGGTCTTCTGACAATCTGTCTCGGGCGTGCCACGAGATTTGCAAGGTTTCTTACGGATGCCCAAAAGACCTATGAGGGTACCATTACCTTGGGCATGGAGACTGATAGCTACGATGCACAGGGAAAGATAATTTCAGAAAAACCCGTTCCCCGTGGGCTTTCCAGGCATGACATCCAGGAGGCGGCTCGCAGGTTCACAGGAAGGCTTCTCCAGGCCCCGCCGGCCTTTTCTGCTGCCAAGTTCCAGGGCAGGCCCCTCTACAAGTTTGCAAGAAATGGTATAAATATCCAAAAGCAACCCAGGCCTATCCAGGTCTTTCGCTTCTGTATTGAGGCCTACGAATCCCCGGTTATCACCTTTACCATTGACTGTTCCAAGGGAACATATATCAGGTCCCTGGCCCATGATCTGGGCAAGGCGCTGGGGTGCGGAGCACACCTTTCCAGTCTCAGGCGTATCAGAAACGGTGAACTTTCCGTGGAAAAGGCAGTATGCCTTGATGACTTCATTGCCTCCTCTGGCCCTGAAGAAATTACCAGATATATTCTGCCTGTGGAATTCGTACTTTCTCATATTCCAGCAATTTTTGTTGACGAAAGACAGGCCACTGCCATTCAGCATGGACAGGGCATGAGCCTTGTTTCAGCCATGAAACGCATTGAAGAACAGGGGGCCTGTCCCCAAGGTGAAAAGCCATCCTACCTTCGTATTATCACCGAGGGCAGGGGCAGGCTGGTCTGCATGGCCAGATGGCCGGATACAAAGGCTGTAATAAAGAACGATGATAGGATTGAAATACTAAGGGTGTGGAATCCCAACTGATGCATGTCTGAGTAAAAGAGATCATGAATATCATGAATATAAATAAAAAATGAAAACTGAATATCATATTTAAAGACAAGGAGGAAGAAAGTTGTGGCATTAGATCCTGTACGCAAAAAGGAAATAATCGATCGTTTCAAGACCCATAGTGGGGACACAGGTTCCCCTGAGGTACAAATCGCTATCCTGACCACCAGGATTAAGGACCTGACCGAGCACTTCAAGACCCACAAGAAGGATCATTCATCAAGGAGGGGCCTGCTCAAGCTGGTAGGCCAGAGACGCCGGCTTCTTGATTATCTCAAGAGGCGGGATGTGGGACGGTACAGAAGACTTATTCAGGAACTCGGCATAAGAAAATAAAAAAATAAGGATATATCTTAATGGCAATTACGAGATTAGAAATCGAACTGAATGATCTCCCTTACATAATGGAGACTGGACGCCTGGCAAAGCAGGCAAACGGGGCGGTCCTTGCCAGCCAAGGCGATACTGTTGTGCTCGCTACTGCGGTCACTTCCGGAAAGCCCAGGGAAGGAGCAGATTTTTTGCCTCTTATGGTGGATTACCAGGAGATGTATTACAGCTCAGGCCGTATTCCTGGTAATTATTTCAGGCGGGAAATTGGTCGCCCAAGTGAAAAGGAGACCCTGACCTCCAGGTTCATAGACAGGCCGCTCAGACCTCTTTTCCCAGAGGGTTACTTTTTCGATACCCAGATAATCGTATCAGCCTTGTCCGTGGACCCTGATATCGACGCAGACGTTGTTGCAATAACCGCGGCTTCCGCAGCACTTCATGTTTCAGATATCCCCTTTGGTGGTCCAATTGCTGGTGTTCGGATTGGGCATGTTGGAGACAAGTTCATTGCTAATCCCACAAGGTCCCAGTTGATGGAATCTGATCTGAATCTAATTGTTGCAGGTTCCAGTGAGGCCATTGTCATGGTTGAGGGTTGTGCCTCCATAGTATCGGAAGAAGTGGTTCTGGAGGCCATATTCTTTGCCCAGGAATCCATTCAGCCGCTCATTGCCATGCAAAATGAATTGAGAGAAAAGGCTGGCAAGGAGAAATTCACGGTTTCACCCCCTGAGAAGAACAGGGATCTGGAAGCCAAGGTGCGGGAGGCTGCCCTTGAGCCACTCAAGGACGCACTTAGCATCGCCGATAAGATGCAACGCACAAAGGCCAAAAAGTTGCTCAAGGAAAGGGTGACTGAAGAATTTTCTGAAAAGTGGCCTGAGGCCCAGTCCCAGATCTCAGGCATACTCAAAGACCTGGAAAAGGAGATTGTGAGGAACCGGATTCTGAACGAGGAGATACGTATTGACGGGCGTAAGTTTCATGAAATCCGTCCCATCACTTGTGAGGTTGGAGTCCTTCCAAGGACCCACGGGTCAGCCATATTCACAAGGGGTGAAACCCAGGTGCTCGCAGTTGCCACTCTCGGCAGCAGCGAGGATGAACAGAGGATAGAATCCCCTGCAGGCCAGGAGTTCAAACATTTCATACTTCACTACAACTTTACTCCTTTCAGTGTAGGAGAAGTCAGGCCTCTCAGGGGGCCGGCCAGGCGCGATATAGGTCACGGCGCCCTGGCTGAACGGGCCCTGGCGGCGGTTGCACCTCCTCCTGAAGATTTTCTCTATACAATCAGAGTGGTATCAGAGGTTCTGGAATCAAATGGTTCCTCGTCCATGGCAACAGTATGCGGCGGATGCATGGCCATGATGGACGCTGGGATTCCTGTTCGGGACATGGTTGCAGGCATTGCCATGGGACTCATCATGGACGAGGATTCCGGAAAGTCGGTGATACTTTCAGATATCCTGGGAGACGAGGATCACCTTGGCGACATGGATTTCAAGGTGGCCGGGACCCAGGAAGGCATCACAGCCTTGCAGATGGATATCAAGGTAACTGGTATTTCAAGGGAAATCCTTTCCAAGGCCCTTGAGCAGGCTAGAGAGGGCAGGGAGCATATCCTTTCAAAGATGCAAGAAAAGATAGAGGCCCCCAGGAAAGAACTGTCCAAATATGCCCCCAGGCTTACCAGCATCACCATCAATCCCGAAAAGATCAAGGACGTCATCGGACCTGGCGGCAAGACCATCAAGGCATTAGTGGCAAGCACCGGGGCCAAGATAGACATAGAGGATACAGGAGAGGTTCATGTGTTTAGTACTTCCCCTGAGGCTGCTGACCAGGCGATTAAGGAAATAGAGAGAATCACCAAGGAACCCGAAGTTGGTGAGGTATATGAGGGAGTGGTCAAAAGGATAGTCGATTTCGGTGCGTTTGTGGAAATCCTTCCTGGAACGGACGGACTGCTTCACATCTCTCAGATTGCCAACTACCGGGTAAATAAGGTCAGGGATGAACTCAAGGAAGGAGACAGAATAAAGGTCAAGGTAATAGGTATAGACGACCAGCACAGGATCAAGCTTAGCAGAAAAGCACTCTTATAAAAGGAGGGGCCATTATGGGCAGGGTAAATACCTTTGAGAAGTCTGTGCTTTCCAACGGAATCAGAGTGCTCAGCGAGAAGGTGCCTGGAAGCCGTGCCGTTTCCATCGGCGTCTGGGTGACCGCAGGCTCCCGGGATGAACCCCATGAGCTTTCCGGCATCTCGCACTTCATAGAACATATGATATTCAAGGGTACTGAAAACCGGACAGCCCTTGACATCGCCAAGACATTTGATCGGCTGGGTGGGTTTTCAAATGCCTTTACCTCCAAGGAGACAACGTGCTTTCACGCCAAGGTCCTGGATACCCACCTTGATATAATCATGGACCTGTTGTCAGATATCTTTCTGAATTCTGTTTTTGATTCCACTGAGGTGGAGCGGGAGCGGCAGGTCATTCTCCAGGAAATAAGCATGGTGGAGGACTCTCCTGACGAGTTGGTGCACGAACTTTTCAATGCCAGCTTCTGGAAGGGCAATCCGGTGGAAAGGTCTATCCTTGGACGACCGGATACCGTGGCCCTTATATCTTCTGATACCTTGAAAAGTCACATCAAGAGATTTTACACCGGTCACAAGGTACTTGTTTCTGCGTCAGGAAACATCGATCACGATGACCTGTGCAACAGGGTGGACAAGCTTTTTTCATGTCTTGGAAATGGTAACCATCTTCCTAAGCGGACTCCTCCATGTCCCAATTTTGATCTCTTTTACAAGGGAAAGGATTTGGAGCAGACTCATATACTGCTGGGTCTTCCCGGCCCTTCATCTACTGATCCTGACCGCTACAAGATACTTCTCCTCAATGTAATCCTGGGTGGTTCCATGAGCTCAAGGCTTTTCCAGGAGGTCAGGGAGAAGCGCGGCCTTGCCTATGCAGTGTATTCTTTTGTTTCCAGTCTCCACGATTCAGGCCTTCTTGGTGTGTATGCAGGTGTGGCACCTGAGAATACCCGGAAAGCCATTTCAATAATCAAGCAGGAGATGGAAAAGATGGCTTCTGACACCGTTGAAGATGCAGAAATTCAGGCTGCCAAGGATAATGTCAAGGGAGGTCTGCTTCTTTCATCTGAGAATACAGATGCCAGGATGTCCAGGATTGCAAGAAACGAGATTGACCTGGGTGAGTACATTTCCTACCAGGACGTGGTAGACGAAATAGAGTCAGTAACCTCAGAAGATATCAAAAGGTGTGCCTCAAGACTCCTTGACAATGGCATAGCAGGTGCCATCGTAGGACCTTGCAGTGACGGAGATATTGCAGAATGCAGGAAGATCTTGTCACTCCGGTAAAGGTACCAGTGCTGAAGCTGGCTCATTGCCGTGAGCTGGACCTGCCTGAATACGTCACAGAGGGAGCTTCAGGCGTTGACCTGCCTGCTGCTATTGACGAGCCCTTGACACTTGAACCAGGTGATATCAGGCTTATTCCCACTGGGTTAAGTGTAGCAATACCCCCAGGATTTGAAATCCAGATAAGGCCCAGGAGCGGTCTTGCAATAAAGCACGGTATAACTGTGGTTAATGCCCCAGGCACAATAGATTCCGACTACCGCGGCGAGATTAAAATAGGCCTGATAAATCTGTCCAGAAAGGAATTCACTGTTGAAAGGGGAATGAGGATAGCACAGGCCATACTTGCCCGTACCTTCAGGATAAGATGGATGGAGTGTGACGGGCTTCCTGAAAGCAGCAGGGGAGAGTGCGGCTTCGGTCATACCGGGGTTTGACCATGTTCTGTGGAGTAATATCC
>QOAL01000168.1 GCA_003978135.1 Thermodesulfatator sp. | reverse complement strand
CGGGAGAACAAGGCCTGTTACAGGCATTGCCACGAAGACAAGGCAGCATACAAGGTTGAAGTAAAATGCCAGCCTGGACATTTTTTCATGTCTTTTGGCTGCCAGGCCCTTTGCAGATGAGACCAGAAGTTCCATGGGCCTTTTGCCTGAAAAGGCAAGTACTGAGACAGTAAAAATCAGGGTCGCTCCTGACATAAGCAGGCACTGGACAGCAGCCAGTTTCATGTCATAAAGGGCTGAAAAGCTCACGAGGATTTCCGTCACCGCGGTTTTCACTCCCAGGCCCATGGCAGGACCTGGACTTGATATTATCAGGAGGCTGCCAAGGCATGCAGCTACTATGGCCGCAGGCAGAACATATCTCACTGCAAGTTTCAAGAGCCGGCCTTCTCCTGCAGCCATCCGTACTGCGTCACACTGGCTGGGGTTAAGTCCCGAGCATGCAGAAATAGTGGATGCAGTGACCAGGGGAAAAGTGACCATGACCGTGACCAGTATCAGGGCAGGGTAGCCATGAAAAAGATAGACAGGAAAGGGTGAAAGGACAGACAGGTTGTTCAGGCTGATTGACCAGAGAAGGGTAGGGACCATAATCGTCAGCAAAAAGGAAAACAAAAAGGGCTTTTTCCATGGATAATCATAAAAGGCGTAAAATATGCCTGTTGAAAGCCCAAGCAGAAGCCCGAAAATTCCTCCCAAGAGGCTTGTTGCCAGGCTTTTGAAAAGGAGGATGGAAAATTTGCCGAGTTTTTCAGGGCTGAGCAGATGGACAGAATCCCCCCATGCCGAAAAAAGTGGCACTGCCGGCAGCAGCGAAGCAGTAAAAACAAGGAGAAGGCCTGCCAGTCGCCACCTGCCAGGCCTTTCAAGAACCAATACAGAAAGGCTCATGAATTCCTGTCAGTCCATTCCTTTAAAAAACCCTGCATGATTTTTTCAAGAGTAACTGCAAGTTCAGGATATTTTACATTCATGGCCTTTATCTTTTTTATGGACGGGAATATATCCGGCCCTTTTACACCAGGCCTGAGCGGTATCTGTGCGGCCCTGCTTTGGGCAAGCATACGTTCGGTTTCAGGTCCCAGGAGAAAGTCCATGAATTTCTGGGCCTCTGCCAGGTGTGGCGCCCCCTTTATCAGGACTGCACAGTTAGGGATTAGAAGTGTGCCAAAGGCATCTTGATCCGGAAATACATAGCCTACCGGCTTGCCTTCCATGACTGCCACGCTCACGTCATCCGAGTCCGTCAGGCCAAGGAGACACTGACCACTGGCAACCTTGTTTTTCACATCTCCGTTTGAACCCAGGATTTGGCCGCCGTTTGTTGCAAAATCCTCGAAGAACTGTTTTGCCTTTTCATCACCCAGCACCTGGAACAGGGCTGCTGCGTGCATTGAGGTGGTGCCGAACAGCGGATTTGCTATACAGGCCTTTCCTTTGAACCTTTCATTCACAAGGTCATATATAGAGGTGGGTTTCTTCCCTTCTGCAACATGCTCGCTGTTGTATATGATCATCCTGGCCCGGGTGGAAAAGCTTATCCAGTACCCCTCCGGGTCTGAAAATTCTACAGGCAGGCCCTGGGCAGCCGGGGAGATATAGGGAGCAGAAACACCCTTTTTCTTGAGTAGTGCTGCCCTGGCCGGGTCTCCACTCCAGAACACATCGGCAACAGGTCTGTTCTTTTCTGCAATGAGCCGGTTCAACAGGCCTGTACTTTTGGTTTCCTCTGTGTCAGTCACCAGCTTTACACTTATTCCGGTGGTTTTTTCGAATTCTTGTGCCACAGGCCTTGCAAAGATGTCATCCACAGAGGTGTAAACCACTACCTGTTTCCCTTTGTCCTGGGTGCAAGCTGGAAAAAGTAAACAGGCCGTAATGAGTACGGTGAGGCCAAGGGTCTTAAGGGATCTTGACATGATAATTCTTATGCCTTTAGTCAGATGTATTTATGACAAGGTCATCAAAGGAAGATGCTGCGTCTGCCTTGCTCCACATTCCAACGCCTCCCTCATCCTTCAGGGTGGAGTCCTTCACCTCTATCATTTTTTTCCCGTTTACCCATCCTGTTATCATGTCTCCATTAACTCGGATTTTTATGGTGAACCATTGACCTTCTCTTATCCCCCTGACGGAAGCGGTCCCAATCATGATCCTTCGACCGTTTTTTACATAGTAAATACGGAAGTTATCTTCCAGGGGATTTAGGCGCGCAACATAATAGTTGGATTTGTCCTTCACCCTCCAAATAGGGCCTCCGCCCTGGTCTATTCGTCCGCTGTCCGCCCTGACCTTGACCTCTATATCGCCATCTCTGAATCTTACCCTGTCTGTCCAGCAAATGTTGAACTGGGAGCCTGAAGGGGATTTTATCCGGGTTATTCTGAGCACATTGGGTCTGGACGGGGCCTGCTGGCATTCTACTACCTTCCAGACTGCATCATGCAGGCTGCGGCCAGTGGTCTCAACCCTGAAGCCGGCAGGAAGTGTTGAGGACTGGTCAAAGTTGATCACCAGGCTTTTCCCCTTGCTGTCTGTTTTGGCATTGCTCTGTTCACCACAAAAACCCGGGGGTCCGTATGCCAGAAGCATTGAAAGACAGATAACTAAAAAAAACATGAACCTTTGCAAGTTTTCTGAGTACTTCATTTTTTTCTCACTTTTCTTTTAGATTGTTGACGACCAGGAATAAAAACATAGAGACTGATGCATCCGTGTTGTTGATAAAACCTGAAACACATACAGGCAGTCTCTCGGAATAATAACGAAAATTTTCTGCATGCCAAGGATTAAAATGGCCCCTGACCTTGGGTCAGGACATCAAAAAGAATACTTAACCTTCGCCAGGATTTCTTTTCAGGTCCTTCAGGAATCGCAGGCCCTGGCTGAATGCCTGGGGACCCAGGGAAAAGGCAGGGGTTTTGGCCATGTAATCACAATAAGATTTGCCAAATTTTCTCAGGCATTCCGGTTCTTCAATTACCAGTACAAAAAAAAGACCTGCTGCCACGGTCCAGCCTGCTGCCAACAGGGCCTGAAAAGTGCAAATGAGGAGGGCGATGCCCAGGGGAATCAGTATAAGACCCAGGTGCTGAGGATGTCTCATGCTGGAATAAATACCAGAAGTAACCAGGACATCCGGCCAGATACTCTTGTTTTCTGGTGTGTGGCCCAGCCTCTTGAGGGTCTTGCCCGCCAATATATGCACCATTAGGCCGTATGCAAGGACAGTTAAACCGGCAAATCTTATGAAAATAACGCCTGACAGATGAGAAGAGGCTGTCACATGCCATGGCCACAGGGCCAGGATCCATACAACGGGCCAGTAAAAAAATTTCCAGATCTGGGTTTTTTGCATGTTGTTTTCCCTTGGGAACTGTCCATCCGTCAAGGTGACATATTCCGTATTACTTCCTGGGCTGCTTCAAGGGCAGATGAAAGCCCCTCAGGTCTTGAACCGCCTGCCTGTGCCATGTCTGGGCGTCCCCCGCCACCGCCTCCAATGTACCTGGCAATTTCCTTGACTATGTTGCCAGCATGAATTTCCCCGGCAAGGTCCTTGGTGACCATGGTGAGCAGAAGGGCCTTTCCGTTTTTGGAGGAGCCAAGGACAACAACCCCGGAACCTGCCTTGTCCCTGATCCGGTCTCCCATATCCCTGAGGGTGGTGGCATCCATATTTGGTAATACTGCCGTTACCACCTTGATGCCATTTATCTCTTCTGCCTGGGAAACAAGCTGATCAATGTCTGAAACAGCAGAACCGGCAAGGGCCTTTTTCAGGTCTTTTTCCAGTTCCCTTACCCTGGCGTTAAGGCCTTCGATCCGCTTTATCACTGCATTTGAAGGACATTTGAGAATTTCTGCCACGTGCAGGAAATCATCCTCCAGAGCTTGAACTGCCTTTACGGCATGGGAGCCGGTAACTGCCTCTATCCTTCTTATTCCTGATGCCACGCTGGACTCTGACATGATCTTGAAAAGACCTATCTGGCCTGTTCTGTTCAAATGGGTTCCTCCGCAAAGCTCCATGCTGAAACCCGGTATGTTTACCAGCCTGACGGTCTGGCCGTATTTTTCTCCGAAAAGGGCAGTAGCTCCCCTTTCAAGTGCCTCTTCCTGTGACAGTACCTCGGTTTCAACCGGGATGTCTGCCCGCACCTTTTCGTTGACAATGGCCTCTATTTCCTTGAGTTCCTGCCTGGTGACACTGGAAAGATGTGAAAAATCAAAGCGAAGCCTGTCTGCTTCCACGAGAGATCCGGCCTGGTTAACATGGCCTCCCAGGACCTTTTTCAGGGCAGCATGAAGAAGGTGGGTGGCCGTGTGATTCCTCGCAGTGTCAAGGCGTCTTCCTTCCTGGACCATGAGTTGTATCTGGTCGTTCAACCTGATCTGGCCATCCTCCACCTCAATTATGTGTATGATGAGATCTCCACGCTTTATGGTGTCAACTACCAGGGCTGTGCCACTGGGAGCCTTTATGGTGCCCCTGTCGCCAGCCTGGCCGCCTGATTCTGCATAGAACGGGGTTTCCTCTGTGACAAGTTCTCCTTTCCAGCCCTTGCCTGCCGAGGCAACTTCCTGACCATTTTGGACCAGGGCCAGCACCTTTGAGGTGCCAAAGGTGGATTCATAGCCGGTGAACCTTTTCCCCTTGCCCTCCTTTAGAAGGCGTCTGTAAATATCCGGCAGTTTCTCTGTGACTTTTTCCTTGGCTGCTCCCCTGGACCGTACCTTCTGCTCCTGGCGCTTTTTTTCATAGCCCTGCCGGTCAAATTTGAGTCCCTGTTCCTGGCACACGTCACGAACTACATCCACTGGAAGCCCATACGTGTCGTAGAGCTTAAAGACAAAATGGCCTTCGATGGTATCCTGGCCCTTTTCCTTCATACCCAGGATGTATTCCTCGAGCATCCTCATTCCCGTACCCAGTGTTTCAGCAAACCTGGTTTCCTCATGGTCCAGTACCTGACCTATAAATGTCCTGGCCTGTGAGAGCCCTGGGTATACATCATTCATGTCTTCCACCACCTGGCTGGCAGCCTTTTTCATGAAAGGCTCTGTCAAGCCCAGTACCCTGCCGTATCTTACTGCACGCCTTATTATGCGCCTGAGCACATAGCCTCGTCCTTCGTTTGACGGAATAACACCGTCAGCAATCAGGAAGGCGCTGGCCCTTGAGTGGTCAGCGATAACCCTCATGGCAACGTCCGTGATGTTTTCGCTGCCGTATTGCCTGCCGGACAGCTCTTCGAGCACATTGAGTATGTTAGAAAAAAGATCTGTATCGAAATTGTTCAGCTTGCCCTGGCATACGGCAGCTATGCGTTCAAGGCCCATCCCCGTGTCAATACAGGGTTCTGGCAACGGTGTCATTGTGCCGTCCCGGTCCCTGAAAAACTGCATGAATACGAGATTCCATATCTCCAGGTACCTGTCACAGTCACATCCCACCTTGCAGTCTGGCCTCTTGCAACCTACATGTTCTCCTTGGTCAATGAGTATCTCAGAGCACGGTCCGCATGGCCCGGTATCTCCCATGGCCCAGAAATTGTCCTCTTCATCAAGCCTTACCACCCTGTCAGGAGAAATGCCTGTACGTTCTGGCCAAAGTTTTGCCGCCTCGTCATCTTCTCTAAAAACAGTGACCCACAGCTTATCTACTGGAAGACCCAGTCGGTCAACCAGGAGCTCCCAGGCAAATTCTATGGCCTCTTTCTTGAAGTAGTCGCCAAAGGAAAAATTCCCGAGCATTTCGAAAAATGTATGATGTCTGGCAGTATAACCCACATTTTCAAGGTCGTTGTGCTTGCCTCCTGCCCGCACACATTTCTGGCATGATGCTGCACGCTTATAAGGCCTTGTCTCTTCTCCCAGGAATACCTTTTTGAACTGCACCATCCCGGCATTGGTGAAGAGGAGGCTCGGATCGTCTGCCGGTACCAGAGAAGAGCTTGGAACTATCTCGTGTCCTTTTTCCTTGAAATAGTCCAGGAAAAGCTGTCTTATCTCCGCGCCCTTGAGTGGTTTCATAAGGCCTTCTCCTCCGC
>QOAL01000186.1 GCA_003978135.1 Thermodesulfatator sp. | reverse complement strand
TGTCTTCCCTGGCTTTTTGAACTTGCCGGTAAATACGGCATAAAGGTTATTGCCATGGAAGTTCTCAAAGAAATTCACATAGAGGAGATCTATGAAGAGCTGGAAAAGGCAGGCCGCCCAACAGGTGTCATGCTGCAGATAGGCACCAGGAATGCCCAGAATTTCGAACTCCTGAAGGCCGCCGGGAACCAGACAGAATTTCCAGTGCTTTACAAGAGGGGCATGGGGCTCACCCTGGAGGATTCACTAAATGCCTGCGAATACATAGCCAGCGAGGGTAACAGGAATATTGTGTTCTGTCTCAGGGGCGTGCAGTCCCGGCTTGGAGATCCCCACAGGAACATGGTGGATTTTGCCCATGTGCCAGTGGTCAAAAGGCTCACGAGGCTGCCGGTGTGTATTGATCCTACCCACTCGGTTGGAAGCAAGGACCGGGCACCAGATGGCATCATGGACATCTTCCATGTTACGGCCCAAGGTATTATCGCAGGGGCCAACATGGTCCTGGTAGAATTTCATCCCAGGCCGGAGGTGGCCCTTTGCGATGGTCATCAGGCACTTACCATGCAGGAACTTGAACATTATGTTGCAGACGTAGACCTTGTGAGAAAGTGCTACAATGAAAGGGTCTCAATAGCGCAGCAGGCACTTTTCAAGAATTGGCATCAGGAAGGGAAGGGGACGATATGAAGATTCACTATCTCCTTCATGTGCCATTTGAAACTCCTGCGGCCATTAATAAGTGGGCTGACGAAAGGGGGTATGGGCAATCCTATACCAGGCTCTACGAACAGGTATCATTTCCTGACACAGACCAATATGATCTGCTGGTTGTCATGGGCGGGCCCATGGGGGTTCATGACGAACAGGAATATAGCTGGCTTGCTCCAGAAAAGGAATTCATCAGCCAGGCAATAAATGGCGGAAAACCGGTGATAGGCATATGTCTCGGTGCCCAGCTTCTTGCACATAGTCTTGGTGCCCGGGTTATGAAGAACCGTTTCAAGGAGATAGGTTTTTTTCAGGTGGCCCTGACTCCAATAGGCTGGAATTCTCCTATTTTCAAGGCCCTTCCAGGCGTTTTCGATGCATTCCACTGGCATGGAGATACCTTCCAAATACCAGAAAAGGGCTATCACATTGCCAGTTCAGAGGCATGTCCAAACCAGGCGTTTGTCTATGATGACAGGGTGGTGGGACTCCAGTTTCACATTGAATCCACCAGGGACAGCATTGAGGCACTGGTGAAAAATTGCGGGGATGAACTCAGGGAGGAAGATCACTATATCCAGAAGCCTGATGTGATCCTGGACGAGAATCGTGATTTTGATCAGATGCACTCTGTCCTTTACACGTTCCTGGATTCATTTGTTGATTTCCAGAAGGAAAAGGGGAGAATATAACCTTTAGCTGCACAGGTTAGACGAGCCACATGGCAAAAGATAATACTGAAATAAAAATTGAAAAACTTCTTGAAAAAGGCCTGTCCAAGAAGGAGATAAAAAGGCGTCTAAAGGGCAGCGTTGAAGACAGTGAGCTTGATTTTTTTCTGAAAAATACCCCTTATCCCCAGGAGAAGCAGAGATACCTTTTTCTGAATATCTCCCTCTTTGCCATACTCCTGGTGGTCACCCTGAAAAAACTCTATTTTGCTCTTTCATTCGGCCAGTTTGGACTGGTGATGCTCATGGCCCTTGTTGTACCTACTGTAAATCTCTATCTATTGAGGGAAATCATGAGGTTCAGGCGCCTTGGTTACCAGTTTTGCCTCATACTTTCTACGCTGTCCCTGATTAATGCTGAAAACAGGGCCTTTCCCGAGATCGTTCTGGTGCCCCTTATGATACTGCTTTCGGGTTTTATGTACTGGCAGATGTTTCTAAAGCATGACAGGGAACTCAAGGAGACTGCAGCCTGAGTTCCCTGTGAGTGTTACTCCTGTCCTGTTGTCCCTTCCTTTGATTCTTTTTCTTCCTTTTCAGCAGGGGCTTTATGTCTGCATGGTTCAGAGACCGCCTTTATAAGGGCCTGGGAATGGGGGTTTGCCACGTTTCTTCTTATGATGATATCCACAGCCCTAACATTGCTCTGGTAGTAGGCAATGTTATAGGAATCCCTTGGCGTTATTATTGATCCCTCAACGCTAATGCCGCCAAAGACCCCCTTGGCCTTGGCAAAAGCTAGCACATCCACCGTGGCTGCCTTGGCGCCTGCGCCGTAAGGTCCTGCTGCAACGCTGATATCCCCGCCGAGTTTTACAGAGGTTGAAAGCAGGGCATCCATACCCTTGTCTGTCATGATCATGAGTATAATGGATGAAGATTCAGCCCCTGCCTGGAGACCGAAGGAAGCTGATGCCAAGGTATAGAAGGCAGGCTGGCTCCACTGCCCGGTATGTTCATCCTTTGCAACCAGCACTCCGGTTCCGCCTTCTGCCCCAAAAATAAAGGCGCCTTTAAGGAGCTGGGGGATTATAAGAAGTGCCTTTGCACTGCACAGATTTTCCCTGAACCACTTCATGTTTGGATCGGATAAAAATCTCTTGAAGGTGATTGTGGCCTGGTCTACCAGGGCAGCCTGTTTCGAATAATCAGCTGCATGGGCAGTGCGGTAGGCTCCAGGGAGAAGGGAACAGACGAGAAAAAAACACGCAAAAAACAGATATATGTTTTTCATTTAAAGCCTCCAAAATATGGTTTTATAAACTGAGCGACAAAGGTTAGTCTGGTTTAATCCGGCCTGAAGATTTGCTTAAATATATTAAAAACGCCTGGGAAAAACAATTGTTTTGTGCCAGGCGTTAAATCAGCACCGGATGCATTGGCCCTTTGATTCTACAAGTGAAGGAGTATAGAGGAATGGATGTAAATTTGGCAGTGAGAAAGAGAAAATCTGTGAGGAAATTCATGGAAGAACCTGTACCGAGGCACCTCATTGAAAACGTGCTTGATGCTGCCAGATGGGCGCCTTCCGGCGGCAACTGCCAGCCCTGGAGGGTTGAGGTGGTAACCGGCGATGCCCTTAAAAGGATCAGCAGAAACATACTCTCTGCCAGGGAAAAGGGAATGAAACCGGAACCGGATTTTGATTACTATCCGGAGTCATGGGTGAGCCCTTACAGGGAAAGACGTTTTCAATGCGGGATAGCTCTTTATACTGCCCTGGGTATAAAAAGGGGAGACAACAGGGAGAGACTGAAGGTGTGGCTTGAAAATTACAGGTTTTTCGGCGCTCCTGTGGGTCTTTTTTTCTTTCTGCCCCGGGCGCTGGGCACAGGGTTTTTGATGGATATGGGAATTTTCATCCAGTCTGTTGCCCTTCTGGCAACTGAACAAGGGCTCTCAACCTGTATACAGGCCTCCCTGGCAGAATATCCTGACATTGTGCGGAGCCTGCTGAATGTACCTGAGGATTTCAGCCTGGCCTGTGGCATGTCCCTGGGCTATGAAGATGAAGGGGCAGGTGTGAATAGGTTCCGGACGCAAAGGGTGTTACTGGAAGAATTTGTTACTTGGCATGAATAGTCTGCCAGGCTGTTGGAGCTCATGTCTTTTCCATTGGGGGAAGTTTGAGCCCAAAGTCCGTTACCAGCCTTCTGCCCGCCAGTGCTGCAATGGACATGGAGCCCAGGGCGTTTGCCGCTGCTATCATGAACATTATGACAATCTGATATGCAACAGCCTGTATGGGGCTTGCTCCTGCAACTATCTGTCCTGTCATCATGCCTGGCAGGGATACTATGCCAGCTACAGTCATGTTGTTGATAATAGGAATCATCCCGGTCCTGACCGCCTGGCGCGCACCGTCCCTGATGGCCTCGGCCCTGGTGGCCCCAAAGGTGAGCATCAGTTCTATTTCGTTTCCTCTGCTTCTGACATATTCTGTCAATCTGTCAAGACACAGGCAAATACCGTTTAAAGAGTTGCCAAACACCATTCCAAAAATTGGGATAAGGTATTGGGGATCATACCAGGGCTGTACATTGATTACCATTTGGGTAACAAGGCCTCCAGCAACAAGGCTTGATACAGTCATGGTGGCCAGGGCGTCGAGATTTATTCCGCGATACTTGGTTTTTGATCGCCTTACCGCCTCTCTGGCTGCAAAGATCAACATTACCAGTAGCCACGCCAGTACCAGGACAGGAGTGTTGATCTGGAATATCTTTTTGAGTATGAATCCCATGGCTCCGAGCTGGAGCATGCATCTTGTGGCAGCAAGGCTAAGGGACCTGGTAAGTCCAAGCTTCAGGGCCGCTGAGATGGAGGCAGCAATTACTATCAGGCCTATGGCCAAAAATAGATCAAATGGTGTTAACTCGATGTAATGTGCCATGCTCAAGTCTCAGCCATTCGTCAGCCCTAAGGGCAAATCGTTCCTCATGGAGTACGCATATCACAATGGCCTCTTGCTGTCTTGAATACTCCTTGAGGATATCAAAGCAACTATCCGCCAATTCCGGTTCCAGCCCGGAAAGCGGCTCATCTGCCATGAGAACTGGAGGTGCCCAGACAAGACCTCTAACAATGCCCAGCCGGTGTCTTTCTCCACCTGAGAGCCTGTTAACATGGGCGTCAAGAGGTATATGGTCAAGTCTGACCTTGTTTATGATCTGGAGTGCCCTGTCCTGGGAGAATGTTCTGTCAGATCCGTTTTTGAAGCCAAAGGCAAAAGAGATGTTGTCCAGAAGGGAACCGTCTAAACAAGGTGCATCCTGCAGGAGAAGGGTGACATGGGCTCTCCATTCCGGCAGCTCTTTTTCTGAATAGAGTCTGGAGTCAAGCCTTCTTTTGGCAGTTTTGGCCCTGTTCAGGCCTGCAACAGCACGTAGAAGTGTGCTTTTTCCGCAGCCTGAAGGGCCATTTATTACCACCAGCCTGGGAGCCTGAAATTTCAGGACTACATCCTTCAATATATATTGGCCTGATTCAGTGAGACAGCTTATGGGGCCACACTCGAAATCCTCCATTATTCTGCTGGTTGACTCCTTTTTTCAGATGTTTATCTTTTTTAACAAATAAGAAGGCAAGGAGGTATAAAAAAATGTTTGAACTTACCCCATGGAAACCAATGAATGAGCTTTCGACCTTAAGAAAGGAAATGGACAAGCTTTGGGAGGATTTTTTTGGTGACAAGGAACTTCTGCCCAGGGCTGAGGGCTGGATTCCTGCAGTCGATGTTTCAGAGACCAAGGATGCCATTATAGTAAAGGCAGAAGTCCCAGGCATGGAAGCCAAGGACATCGATGTGTCGTTGTCCGGCGACATGCTGGTTATAAAGGGCGAGAAGAAGGAAGAAAAGGAAGAAAAAGACGAAAACTTTCACAGGGTTGAAATGAGAAGAGGATCCTTCCAGAGGGCTGTGAGGATTCCTGTCCCTGTGGACAGCGACAAGATCGAGGCAAAGTACGAAAAGGGCATCCTTAAGGTCAAGCTCCCAAAGAAAGAGGAAAGCAAGGCAAAACAGATCGAAGTAAAGACATGAAAGAGATCAAGGGTTTCATTCACCCGGATTCGAAAAGGCAGCCGACATTACCGGCTGCTTTTTTTGTGGCCTCATTTTTTATTCCATGAAGTGAAAAATTTCTTTTTTATGGTTGACTTTCCTGAATTTCCAGTGCTATGAAAGTTGAACAGGCATTAATTTTTAATTTAACGGTTTTTTCTTCAGCGTGCATGAATATTTGTTGCTGCTATGAAAGGGGAGTGTCATGGCAAATCAGGCTTCCAGACCTGAAAGCAAAGAATTTGCAGATGTGTATGAACGGGAGATAGAGGCAATCAAAAAAAAGAGGGAGTTACTGGGGCAGCCCCTGCAGGAAAAAGCAGACGCCAAGGGTTTTGATCCTGATTATGAGGATGTTCATCCTCCCTTTGACCTAATGGGCATAGCCCTTTCAGGTGGTGGAATACGTTCTGCAACGCTCAGCCTTGGTTTCCTGGAGACCCTCAACAAATACAACATACTGAAGCTGGCAGATTACCTGTCTACTGTGTCAGGAGGCGGATATACAGGAAGCTATGTAATTGAAAAACTTCGAAGCTGGTATGATGGAAATAACAGCAGCCGCAAACAATATTACTCCGAACCCTATTCCAGTCTTTTTGTCCCGGGCGACATTGAGCACATTAAGAGTCACGGT
>QOAL01000137.1 GCA_003978135.1 Thermodesulfatator sp. | reverse complement strand
TATGGGTTGCTATGGAATCGAGATCCTGGGCGGGTACACATTTACGCACACGCTCTTCTATAACCGAGACCACCTTTTCTGTTTCTTCAATGCCGTGACGGGAAGCCATCTTCCCCCTTATGTAGATCTGGTCTGCGTCAAATTGTGGAAGAAGAGTAAAGGTGAGAAAGAGTTTCATGGCCATGAATGAAACAAGCAGGATAGCCAATGCAGCCAGCATGGTCTCCTTTTTCCTGGATAGAAGGGTGTTCAGGATGGCTGAGTAAAAATTTCGCAGGGGCTCCCAGTTGGAAAACGGACTTTTGCCAATACCAGTCCGGTAAAGCTCAACTGCGTGCACAGGCAGTATAAAAAGGGCCTCCACCAGGGAGGCAAGAAGCACTGTACTTACGAATATAGGGATGATCTTTAGGAACTTTCCTATGTCTCCGGTAAGCATGAGAAGCGGCAAAAAGGCGGCAACAGTCGTAAAGGTTGCGGCGCATACCGGCCAGAACACTTCTGCTGCCCCCTGTATGGCTGCCCTGACATGATCAAGCCCCTTTTCCATCTGCCGATAAATGTTCTCTCCTATGACAATGGCATCATCTACCACCATTCCCAGGGCCATGAGAAAGGAAAAGAGCGAGAGCATATTTATGCTCTCACCTCTGTAGGCAAGGTAAACAAAGGATATTAGAAATGCAGTTGGTATACCCAGAAGGACAGTCAGGGACACCCTGAGATTCAGAAAAAGATACAGGGAAATGGTCACCAGGATAAGCCCCACCACAGCGGACGACTTTACAGTATTCAACCTGTTCTTGATATATACGGAAAGGTCACTATAGACTGCGAATTTAAGTCCGCGGTATCTCTTTTCCCAATCAGGAATCATGGACCTGATCTTTTTGGAAAGATCAATGGAAGAACCTTTTTCTGTCTTGAATACTGTCAGGGAAATGTTTCTTTTACCATTGAAATGGGACAGGCTTTTTACCTCTGACAATTCAAGCCTTACCTCTGCTATCCTGGAAAGGTAGAGCTTTTTGTCCCCTACTGGCAAAATAAGCCTGTTCCAGAAATTGGGGTCGGGAGAGCCGCCCGGGGTGGTTATGAAAATATGATTTCCTGTCACCTTTATCTCTCCCAGGGGGCTGTTATTCACCCACTGCCTTATCAGGTCTTTTACCTGCCTGGGCTGGATACCAAGGGCCTCCAGGATTTCATTTTTGAGATAGATATGTATTTCTCTTTTTGCCTTGCCATTTATGGTGGCCCTGGAGATGTCAGGTAGGCGCTCAACTTCCTTCCTGATATCATCTGCCACATCCTGGAGCCGGTCCTCTTTGGCACCACTGATGGAGAGGGTTAGCAGGGGATACTTCTCTATTTTCCTTACAACGGTGGGATCATCCATGTCCTCTGGAAAATCTGGTTTTACCCTGTCCACAGCATCCCGAACCTTAAAAAGCGTGTCCTCGATTGGAGTGGTGTCATCGAGGGTCAATGTGATCAGACAGGACCCGTCCCTGGTCACGGATTCAATGAGCTTTACCCCTTCAATGGTCTGTACCTCGTCTTCAATCCGGTTGGTGATGATGTCATCAAAGCTGTCTGCAGAAGTGCCCTGGTAAGCTGCCCTGATTTCTATCTTGTTGGTGGGAATGGGAGGGAATATCTCCTGGGGAAGCTGGAAATAGGACAAAATGCCTGTAAGAATGAAAAGTATGGTAAGTGCGTGGGAAAGGGGCCTTTTCCTGACAAAAAAGGAAATCAGCCTCCAGGAAAACCCCTCTTCTAATCTGCCAGGCCCAGCCATGCAAAAAACGCCAGTCTTATGGATGTATCAAAGCAGGTCCTTTCCCTGCTGTTTTCCCGGGGACTTCGTGGTTTTTGACATCAAGATAGACCTTCACCACCTGCCCCCATAAAATTTCAGGCACGGGTTTGAAAACAAGGTCAAAACCATAGCTGTAGAGATAGGTATTGTCAGGATCTATCTTGAGTTTTTCAATCCTTCCCAGTCTTGAAAAATTTCTTCCGTCTTCTGTAACAAGCCGAAGATGAACCGGCTCTTCAGGCCCCAGCCTTTTTTCAAACGCTGCAAAACATTCGGCTGCCAAGACCATATGGACCTTGGCCTGTGACACATCAAGGAGCCGGGTGATCCTTTCTCCGGGAGTGACCGTTTCGAAAAGCTCTTTGAAATTTTCCGCCACGTAAAAATCCCTTGGAAAGCAAGGAGCACACTTTTCTATGTAGTCTTCCATATCTATAATGGTTCTTTGAACATCTGCCTGCTGCCGCCTGTTTTCAATAAGCTGGAGTTCAGACCTGTGCAGTTCCTGTTCCATGTTCTCGACAGCCTGATCCTCTACATGCTCCTTTTTTTTCAGGGCGAGATAACGCTGGTATTTTTTCCTGGTAAGCTCGAGATCCCTTGCCAGTACCTTCTCGCTCTTTTTAAGACTGGAAAGGACCTGCTTAAGCTGCATCAACTCTGCCTTTTGGGCAAGGCTGTCAACCTCCATGACAGGAATACCTGCCTTCAGAATTTGGCCTTCTTTTGCATTTATCCTCACAATGCGTCCGCTAACCTCTGATTTTATCACGTGAACAGAATAAGGAGAGTAGGCTGCAGAAAGAACCAGCCAGCCGTCTTGTGCGCAACCCTTGGCTGACCCTGAAGGGAGACTTGAGTTTGTTACACCAAATGCATCAAAGGCACGGCACAACAGCAGAAGGGAAAAAAGAATTACGCAACTCAGCCTGACAAAGAGATTCATTTGATTCTTATTGTCCACCATGTCCCAAAAGTGCCTAAAAAAACGTAAGCCGGACCGGTGAAAGACCGGGCGCCATATTTGGATAAACACATCTAAAGGTGCCCTTGTATAATATCAGCCACCTTCTCCACCTGTATTACCATGTCCGGGCTGTTCAGGTCAGTGACAAATGGAAGTGGACCAAACACATCTATCCTTCCCAGTTCAGATATGATTTTTCTGTTGTCCTCTACAATAATCTGCCTTGTCTCATCCCTGTTCCCAAATATATCCACCGGGTTCAGAATCACACACAACACCTCAATCCCCTTGTTCCTTAATACCTCAAGGGTCAACAGGGTATGATTTATTGTTCCAAGGCCGCTTCTTGCCACGAGTATGACCATAGGTCTAGTCTGTTCCAGGAGATCCATAAAAAGCAGCCTCCTGTTTACAGGCACCATGATCCCTCCAGTTCCCTCCACAAGCAGGACATCAGTCAAGGATTTCATCCTGTCATACTCTGAAAGAATATGTTCGATATCTATCTGGACGTGATCATACTCGGCTGCAAGATGTGGAGAGGCCGGAAGGCTTAGACAACAGGGCGCTGAAAAAAGGGCATTTTCAACAAGGCGTTGCCCCAGCAGCTTGCCCATTGAAGCAGTAATAAAATCAATGTCTTGGCTTCTGGCACGATTTCCTGTGGTAATCCATTTCTGGATGCCCGTCTTCATGCCCCTTTTCAGGAGAGCAGCACCAAGGACTGCTGTCAAAAGGGTCTTTCCAACCCCTGTGTCCGTGCCTGCAATGAAAAAAGCCACAACCCCTCAGATTACCTCAAAACCCTCTTCCCTGAGGGCCTTTTTTATTGAAGAAAGCTGCATGGTCTGAACACGGATGTGAATGGTGGATTCATCGCCTGAACCTGTTGCCGTATCCCTTGACCGTATAACCCGCGTGAAAGGAATATTTCTTTTCTCAAGGATGTTTACAAGCCTTGAAATATCATTTTCACCTGTGTCCCTCACGGAGACCAATGCATTTCCCTTTTCATACAGGCCAAACAACTCTCCATAGGCCCTCATAAGATCCCTGATGGAAAATATGCCTATTACCTTGCCATCGTCATCCAGCACAGGCAGGGCCCCCACGTTCTGCTTCTCAAGAAGGATAAGGGCATCATCTATGGTGGAATTGAGATTAAGGGATGAAAGCCTTGTGCTCATGATGTTATCAACAGTGGAACTTTCCACCTTTTCCAGTATCCTTTGCCTCTCTTCTCCTCTGAGTATGGAGGACGGATAAACTGAACGGATATCCCTGTCAGTTACTATCCCCAAAAGATGACCTTCCGGGTCTGTAACCGGAAGGTGCCTGAAGTGTTTCTCCTTGAGTATCTTGCGCGCCTCAGGCACAGGTGTTTCAGGGCTTACTGTAAGTGGGGCCGGTGTCATGTATCTGGTAACAAACATTATCTAAACCTCGTCAGTAGCTATTGTTTTTTGAATTGAGCCTACTGGACCTTCAGGCAAAGTCCTCCAAGATATATCTCCACAGAAGGTCCCAGGGCGTCAAGATTATACCCTCCTTCTAAGATGCTCAGTAGTCTTCCCTGGCAATGAAAATCTGCCCAGGCGGCAAGATGAGTGCCTATATGGCCGTAAACCCTGGTGGAATAGGCCAGCCCGGACATATCATCGTATTCATGGGCATCGAAGCCAGCAGCCGCAATAATGCAGTCCGGCTGAAAATCTTCAATTGCCCCTGCCACCCTTTCTTCCATTGCTTTTATGACCTCGGTGTCTGTTGCACCAGGTGGCAGGGCTATATTCATGGTAGCGCCTTCTCCGGCGCCGGTGCCTGTATCTTCCTCGTATCCGGTTCCTGGAAAACTGAAGGTAGGATGCTCGTGGATACTGGCATAAAAGACGTCCGGATCCTCATCAAAGATTTCCTGGATACCGTTTCCGTGGTGGGCATCAAAGTCCAGGACAAAAACCCTCTTTCTCTTGTATGCCCGCTGCCAGTACCTTGCCGCTATGGCAACATTGTTCAGGAAGCAGAACCCCAGGGCGAGGGATTCTTCCGAATGGTGGCCGGGAGGACGCACGCAGCAGAATACCCGGTCTGAGGCCTCTATATTTTCAAGAAAATCTATGCCTGACTGTGAAGCACCTGCAGAAAGAAGTGCCACCTCATAGGAGTCGTAGGAAATACGGTTGTCAGGATGGCCCAGCATGCCCATGCCGGAAAGACAGGCCTCCTCGAAACGAAAGATATAATCTTCACTGTGTACTGAAAGCAGAAGATCTCTGTCCACCTTCCGTGGCTCAAGCACCTGAATATTATCAGCAAGGGGCCCTTTTCTAAGAGTGGCCCATATTGCATCGAGTCTTGCTGCGCTTTCAGGGTGATCCCCACCGCCTGTGTCATGAAGGAGAAAATTGTCACTGTAAACAATCTTCAGCGGTCCAAATTTATTCATATTATTTCTTCTTTACTTTTTAAATGGAACTACCTGTTCAAAATCCTCCGGAGACTCCTTGGGAACTAATTTTTCTGAATCATTTTCACAGGTTTTATACCCTTACAGTCCACTTTCAACAACGTTAATTTCGCTTAGATACTTTTCTAAGGTATATTTCAGATTAAATTATCCCAAGACACAAGAATTTACCCTATTCGTGAAGAACCACACCGAGCATTTCAAAATAAGCAACCCTCGCCTATAAGACGAGGGTTTTATGAGGAGGGCGCTTTGAAATCGACTGTGTCAGTCACAAGATCTTTCACTTGTTCCTCGATATCTGGAACATATCATCTGTTGGACACAGCTGCTGTCTTGGCAGGCAAATGTATTGTGATGAATTCAAGTGTTATTCTTTCAAGGTTCACCAAGCCGCTCTACCGAATTATCAATTCTTTCAAGATAAAAAGGACTTGCCTTCAAGCTTGACTGCAGCCTAAGTCTACCTACTTGGAGTGAATCCTTTCAACTGAGGTGTAAACGAGGCACTCAGACCTTGAACAGTGATAGACGGCGGCGCAATTCCGCGCTCTTCTGATTCGCAGCGTGAATGATAGCATCAAATTCCCTGGTCTGTTTCAAGGCGACACGGGAGAGTTTCTCTACCCTGTTATTCATGTCATCTGCCTCAGATATATCTGCAACAAGAGCCTCGGTCTGCCCGGATATTTCCTGTGTGGTGGCTGTCTGCTCTTCCACTGCAGATGCAATACTTTCTGAATATTCTGCAACGCTTTGAATGGTGACCGCTATCTTCTCAATTGCGTTCTGTGCTTCAGTGGATTCAAGCTGAAGGGAGTGAACCACTGCATTGATTTCCTCCACGGAATTACCCGTCTGCTTGGCAAGTTCCTTTACCTCATTTGCTACAACTGCAAAACCTTTTCCTGCCTCGCCAGCCCTTGCTGCCTCGATGGTGGCATTGAGAGCCAGGAGATTAGTCTGTTCTGCAATTGCGCCAATCAGCCGGCTTACCTC
>QOAL01000006.1 GCA_003978135.1 Thermodesulfatator sp. | reverse complement strand
CAATGTTTCAAAGATCCCCTCGCTGTCAAGACGCCTTCTCTCCTGGTCAAAAAGCCCCCTTTTGCTGGTCTTGTGATATAGGAAGATATCCTCGGGATCTACACGTTTTTTGGAAATATCCACTGTTATCAAGGCGGAAGGCTCTGAAAAAGGCTGCACCTGGTCTATTTCAAAATCACCTGACCTTTTAAGGATGCACCTGACCTTCGCAGCGCTTTTTTTCGGATGCCCATAACCTGACATGAGGCTGCCGGAGAGGGTCCTTAATTTTTTCAAGGCATCGGCCGCTGCAAATGGAAAGCCGAAGAACCTGGCAGAACGCTCCAGCCTGGAAAGGTGTCCATGGAGAAGCCAAAATCCGTGCAAAAACTCAGCAGAGTCACAATCTCCTCTCCAGAGAAGGGTTTCTATGAGATAAAAATCCTCTTTTGAGGCGTGTTCTTCAGTCATGGATTACATCTTTTCCCAAAAAGGCTGCTTTAAGAAGGGTTTCTTCAAATTCTTTCCCAGGATCAGAATAGATAGTTATGCCTGATCCAATGCCTAACTCGCAGCGCTCCCCTTGAGCCATGATTGTCCTGATGGCAACATTGAAACAGGCGTCATGATCCGGAGTGATAAAGCCGATGGCACCGGTATAAATACCCCTGGGGGAATCTTCCAGCTCAGAGATTATCTCCATGGTCCTTATCTTTGGTGCCCCGGTAATGGAGCCGCATGGGAAAAGGGCACGAAAGCAATCCTCCCAGGTAAAGGATCTGCTCACCTTTCCCTCCACGCGTGAAATCATTTGGAACAGGGTTTCATAAGGTTCAACCTTGAAAAGGTCAGGAACTCGTACCGTTCCCTTGGTGCATATCCTGCCAAGGTCATTTCTAATAAGATCTACTATCATTACATTTTCCGCCCTGTTCTTTTCATCCTGTGAAAGAAATTTAAAGAGCAGGATATCTTCTCCTGCATCCCTTCCCCGCCTGACAGTGCCCTTCATGGGTTTTGACCAGATCCTGTCCCCCCTTTTTCTGAAAAAAAGCTCTGGAGAAAGACAGAGAATTCTCATGGCACCGTTTCTTATAAAGGCAGCGTAGTTTACCCTTTGCCTATTTCTCAAATGGCAGTACAACTGGAAAGCAGAGACGCCTTGCAAGTCAAAAAAACTTCTCACAGTGTAATTTACCTGGTAGGTATCCCCGCTTTTTATGTATTCATGGATCTCATTGATATGTTCAGTGAATCTCTTTTTAGTCACGGAAAGCCTGGGCCTGAAATCAAGGCCCCTGCTGAGTCGATTTCCCCGGAACAGCTTTTCAGATGCCAGGGAAGTGATTTCCACAGGCTGCCTGAACAGGCCCAGCCAGGCAAGAGGCAGCCTGTTACTTTTGTGTTCAAGCAGTCCTGCCAAGGGTTTATGCAAAAGGTAGCCAAGTTCATAGGAGAACCAGCCTGCAGCATAGTATCCCCGGGAAAGGGCCAGCTCCAGTGACGAGAAAAAAGGACCTATATCAGAGGCCGAACTGATCTGAAGGACTGTCTCTGGAGAATAGAAGAGATAAGAACTGTTTTCTTCTCCGTTAAGACGGCTGGAATCCAGAAAAACCAGATTCCTGCCGGTTTTCAAGATCTGAATTAAATCTTCAGAAGATATGTCTGCCATTGCAGGTTGAAATAAATCCTTTCCTGGGATATCTTTTTTTCAAGTGGGCGGTTAACTCAGCGGGAGAGTGCCACCTTCACACGGTGGAAGTCACTGGTTCAATCCCAGTACCGCCCACCACTTGTTTTTCATGAGCTGAGACACGCCTCTTTTTTAAAATACTCCTCAGAGTTGAAACCTTAGGGTTATTAGAGTAACCTGTTGTCTCAGAAAAAATCAGCCCTTAAAAAAAAATTACATAACCGGCACATGGCCACAGGAGGCGGCTTTCACTGATGGCCTTCTGGACATGAGGGCTTATTCCGCTTTAACAGGAAACAGGACGGCCAAATCGAAGGTTCTTACAGGCCGGTCTGCCTCTTTCCTGATTTTTTTGATTTAGCCGAACTGTCACCCCGTTAAGAGTTCAGTACAAAAATAGGCTGAAATGCGCAACATTAACAGTGCGGACTTCAAGGCTGCGTACTGAGTAAAAACGGCTGGCTGAGGCTGGAAAAGGAGTTTAATCATGGCAGATAAAATAAAACAGATGCTTATTGCCAACAGGGGGGTACCGGCAGTCCGTATCATGCATACGTGCAGGGACAGGAGGATTCCCACAGTTGCTGTGTACAGCACTCCCGATCGTCTTGCACACCATGTGATGATGGCTGACAAGGCTGTCCGGATCGGTGAAGCCCCGCCCAGTGAATCCTACCTAAACATGGAAAAAATCCTGGAAGCAGCCAAGAAGACCGGATCGGATGCCATTAATCCTGGCTGGGGTTTTTTGGCAGAAAATGCCGAATTTGCTCAGATGGTAATAGACAACGGTCTAAAATGGGTGGGGCCAAATCCCAAGGTTATAGAGATGATGGGAGACAAGATCCAGGCCAAGAAGCTTGCCCAGAAGGCCAATGTGCCCACCATTCCAGGTATCAGCGATGTTCAGGATGTTGAACAGATCCACGAGTGGATGGAAAAGGAGTCTGTAGATTTCCCCATCATGATTAAGGCAGCCGCAGGCGGCGGAGGCAAGGGCATGGTGAAGGTCTCCGAGGCATCCGAGCTGCCCATGGCCCTGGCACAGACAAAGTCAGAGGCCAAAAAAAGTTTTGGAGACGATGTACTTCTTGCGGAAAAGTACATTGAACGAGGCCGTCATATAGAGGTGCAGATCGTTGCAGACAACTTCGGAAACGTCTTTCATCTTTTTGAAAGGGAATGCACCCTTCAAAGACGCAACCAGAAGATCATAGAGGAGGCCCCCTCTCCTTCCATTGACGAAAATATTCGTCACGAAATCTGCTTTACTGCAGTTAGACTCATGCGTGAAATAGCCTACAACACTGCAGGTACAGTGGAGTTCATCTTTGACAGCACTACCAAGAAATTCTACTTCCTTGAAGTGAACACCAGGCTCCAGGTTGAGCATGGTGTCACCGAACTGATCACGGGCCTGGATATAGTCGGCCTCATGATCGACGTGGTGGAAGGCAAGGAACTTTCTCTGAAACAGGACAACATACACATGAACAGATGGGCCCTTGAGGTTCGGGTAAATGCCGAGGACCCCAAGACATTCAGTCCTTCCTTTGGAACAATAAGCAGGCTCCAGGTGCCCACCGGTCCTGGAGTAAGGGTGGCCAACGGGGTTTACGAGGGAGCAGACATTCCTCCCTATTATGACTCTCTAATTATGCTGCTGATGACCAGCGGCAGGACAAGAGACGGTGCCATCAAGGTTATGGACAGGACCCTCAGCAGAAATTTCCGGGTGGAAGGTGTCAAGACCCTTGCCCCATTGCTTCTGAGTATCATACGGCACGAGGCATTCAAGAGGGGTGAATTTTCAACCAGGTTCATAGAAAATCACCTTGACGAACTTGTCTCCGCCTTCAGGGAAACAGACAGCCAGGACGAGGTCCTGAAGATTGCAAAGTATGTAGCGGAAATAACGGCCCTCGGCCCACAGGAGTGGATGTAACAATGGACGCAGCAAATATCAAAAAAGAAAACTGGATCAGGCCCGGGATGACCCCGGCGGAGATGGTGAAAATCCTGAGAGAGCTTGACGGTGTGGCCCTGACATGCACCGGCATGAGGGATGCAGGCCAGTCTGACTTTAAAAACCGCCACAGGATTTATGATCTGACCACACTCTGCCGGTATTACGAAGACATGATGCTCTTTAGCTCCGAGTGCCACGGTGGTGCCAGGTGGCACGTGGGCATCATGAACAGAAAAGAGAGCCCCTTTGAGGAACTGGAACTTCTCAGGCAGCAGATGCCAAGTGTTCTCCTTCAGACCCTCATCAGGGAAACCAATCTCTGGGGATACAGGCCTTACCCCAAGAATGTTATCGAATACGTGGTTGAACGCGTGGATATCGATGTGTGGCGCTGTTTTTCCTTTCTGAACGATATCAGGAACATGCGTACTGTGGCGGAAATAGTAATGAACAGGGGCAGGCTCTTTCAGCCAGCAATTTCCTTTACCCAGGCCGATTGGACAACCAATGAATATTATCTCGGAGTAGTAGATGATATCGTTGACCTCTGCTCCGGAACTGACGAGATCGTACTGTGTATTAAGGACATGGCAGGCGTAGGCAGTCCCGAGAGAATCAGGAGCCTGGTAGATGCCATAAAGCAGAAATACCCGGACCTGGTAGTCCAGTACCACAGGCATGCCACAGACGGACTCGCCATGCCGGCCCTGCTGGCTGCTGCAAAGGCAGGTGCCAAAGTACTGGATGCAGAGGAAGACTCCCTGACCAGATTTTATGGCCAGGCCCCGATACTGGCCCTCCAGAGTTATCTTGAGGAATCTGGCATCAAGGTTGTGCTCAACAGGGAAATGGCCATCAAGGCAGTTCAGAGGATAAGAGACTGGATCGGCCAGTATGAATGGGCAGAGTCACCCTTCAAGGGGTTTGATCACCAGGTTACTTCCCACAGGATGCCTGGCGGTGCATTCCCAAGCTCCTTTGAGCAGGCAGAAAAAGGAGGATTCCTGCACCTCATGCCTGCCATACTCAAACTCATGTCCCTCTATAACCGCATAGTCAAGTATTTTGACGTCACCCCGGGCTCCCAGATTACCTGGGTTACTTGCAGCGGCATAATAAACAAGTATGAAAAGGAACTCGGCCAATCTGGTGTAGAACACATAATTGAGCTGATGACCAGATTCGTTGAGGAAAAAGACCTTGATTTCAGTGCAATGAATGAAGAGGAGCAGAAGGAGTTGCTCGAGCTCTTCAGGAATGCACCCGGGGACTTCAAGAACCTGATACTTGGGGGTTACGGCAGGCTTCCCATGGGTTGGCCTGCTGACTGGGTCTATGAGAGCACATTTGGAGACGAATGGCAGGAAAAGATCAAGGAACGTGACGATTCTTCACCGCTTGAATCCCTGAAGCACGACGACCTTGAAAGGATAAACAGTGACCTGGGAGTTACCCTGGGCAGAAAACCCACGGATGAAGAATTTACCCTATACCTCATGCACCCCAAGGACACAATCAATTACATTGATTTCAGGGAAAAATACGGAGATACTCCCCTGGTTCTTCCTACCAATGTCTGGAGGGAAGGCCTAAAGAATCCAGGAGACAAGGTAGAATTTGAGCTCTATGGAAAGCCTTACTGCATTGAACTCCTGTCCGTGGGCGCAGAGCACGAGGGTCTTATCCACGTGGTATTGAAGGTCAACAACAAGACCAATGTATTCAAGGTGGAAACGCCCCGGGCCCAGAAGATCGAGATAAGGATGGCAAGCAGCGAAGAAGAAATCGGTGCACCAATAAACGGAAATGTTTGGCGCATAGGAAATCCGGATAGAGGCACCATTAAGGTAGGAGATATTGTCCATCAGGGCGAGGAAATAGCAAATCTTGAGGCAATGAAGATGGAAAATGCCATTGTTGCCCCCTTTGATGCCCAGGTGGAAGAAATAGCCGTAAAGCTCAATGACCAGGTCCAGGAAGGCCAACTGCTCTTTGTTCTGAAGAAGAGGTAACCAGGGCAAGGAAATGTTCGGCAGAACCCTGTGACCAGTCACGGAAAAATAAGGGATCTCAACAGGAACCGTACCTTTGCAGGACGGTTCCTGTTGCATTTTGACAGCCTGGATTCCACGAATGACTACTGCCTGAAAAACATTTCCGTTCTCCAAAAGCCCGGCCTGGTTGTCGTGGCAGACAGACAGACCCAGGGAAGGGGAAGCAGGGGAAGAACCTGGGAGCCAGGCAAGGGCGAGCACCTTTTCTGCTCCTTTGTGATACACCCTGAAATCAGACAGGAGTTCATACCATCCATGACCCTGTTCGCCGGTCTGGCGGTCTTCCGTGCCATAAGCTCCCTGGGTATTACCCAGGCATCCATAAAATGGCCCAATGACATACTCATTGCCGAGAAAAAGGTCTGCGGTATCCTGTGCGAATCCAGGATTACTCCTGAAATGAAGGCAGTGGTTGCTGGAATCGGCATCAACATATCCGGAGGGCCAGAGCAATTTCCAGAAAGCCTGAGGGAAAAGGTCACAACCCTTTCAAAACATGGCATCCAGATCACAAACATTGAACTTGTCGACCTGATAGCCGGTAAACTCGATGAAATTCTGGCAGGTATTAAGTCATCATCTGCTCTTAATGCCATTTTTCAGGACTGGGA
>QOAL01000190.1 GCA_003978135.1 Thermodesulfatator sp. | reverse complement strand
ACCCGTCTGGCATAGACCACCTTACTGCCTTCTCGCCATTTTTTCAGCATGTCCGCTATCAGCTCCGGCGGATCCTGCAAGTCGCAATCCATCGTAACCACAGCATCGCCGCGCGCATGTACCATGCCGGCATCTCTAAGATCGAAATTGAAAGAGCGGCAAAGCGTCTCAGGGTGCGTATTCATACTGCAAGACCCGGAATTGTCATTGGCAAAAAAGGCGTTGAGATAGAATCCCTCAAAAGATCACTGGAACAGCTCACCAAGGGGCCTGTCCTTATAGATATTACAGAGGTGAGAAGACCGGAACTTGACGCACAGCTTGTGGCTGAAAACGTAGCAGCCCAGCTTGAAAGAAGGGTTTCCTTCAGACGGGCCATGAAAAGGGCAGTGGGCATGGCCCTGAAATTCGGGGCAAAAGGTATCAGGATCGCCTGTTCGGGGCGTCTGGGCGGAGCTGAAATGGCCCGCAGGGAATGGTACCTGCAAGGCAGGGTGCCACTTCACACCCTCAGGGCAGATATAGATTATGGCTTTGCACAGGCCATGACTACCTACGGGGTCATAGGCGTCAAGGTCTGGATCTTTAAGGGCGAGGTATTGCCTGAAAAGGATTCAGAGCTGCCTACAATAGAGATATAGGAAGCAAAAAAAAAGGGTAACGAGAGATGTTAGCACCTAAGAAAATAAAATACCGCAAGCGCCAGAAGGGACGGATCAGAGGTGTGGCATACAAGGGAAACACCTTGAACTTCGGCGATTATGGCTTGAAGGCCCTGGGAAAGGGCAGGATAACTGCACAACAGATTGAAGCAGCACGTATTGCCATAACCAGGCATGTTAAAAGGAAGGGAAAGATCTGGATCAGGATCTTCCCTGACAAGCCCATCACCAAGAAACCTGCTGAAACCCGTATGGGCAAAGGTAAGGGTGGAGTAGAGTACTGGGTGGCCCCGGTCAAACCCGGGCGCATCCTTTATGAAATGGAAGGAGTGGAAGAAAAGGCGGCATTAGAGGCCTTGAGGCTCGCTTCCTATAAACTGCCCATTCCCACCAAGATAGTCCGCAGGAGTCCAGGCTTATGAAAACAGTAGAAGAATTCAGGGATCTCAGCATCGATGAGCTGCGTCAAAAGGGAGTGGATCTCAAGAAGGAGCTTTTCAATCTCAGGTTCCAGCATGCCACTCATCAGCTTGAGAACACCGCCAGGTTGAAACTGGTGAGAAGGGACATCGCTCGTTTAAATACAGTTATCAGGGAAAAACAGATTCAGGGTGCTGAGGATTAGTATGGAAACAGCCAAGGGATTACGCAGGACGCTTACAGGTGTGGTATCCAGTGACAAGAATGACAAGACTGTCACTGTAATAGTCTTCAGGAGATTCAGACATCCAATTTACGGGAAGTTCGTTCAAAAGAGAAAAAAATACATGGCTCACGATCCAAAAAATGAGTGCCGTGTGGGTGATACCATTGTGATTGAAGAACACAGGCCGCTCAGCAGACGAAAACGCTGGATTGTCAGACAGATTGTTGAAAGAGCCGTTTAAGGAAGATTGAGGTACTGAACCATGATCCAGCAGGAAACCAAGCTCAATGTGGCAGATAATTCAGGTGCCAAGAAAGTGCTCTGTATTCGTGTCCTTGGCGGAACCAGACGTCGTTACGCCAGGGTTGGTGATACCATAGTTGTCACAGTCAAAGAGGCCATCCCCAATTCCAAGGTGAAAAAGGGCGATGTTACCAGGGCTGTAGTAGTCAGGACAAAAAAGGAGATCCCCAGGCCGGATGGTTCATTGATCAGGTTTGATGAAAATGCCGCAGTCCTTATAAACCAGTACGGGGAGCCTGTTGGCACGCGTATATTCGGACCTGTTGCCAGGGAACTCAGGGCAAAACGCTATATGAAAATCGTGTCCCTGGCCCCAGAGGTCTTATAGATAATTTGGAGTAATACCGGATGAAGACGACAAAGACATATCTCAGAAAAAATGACCGGGTCATGGTTATGGCAGGTCGCGACCGGGGCAAAGTGGGAAAGATAAAACTGCTGCTTTCCAACAAGTACCGCGCCATAGTAGAAGGTGCCCAGATAGTAAAGAGGCATACCAAGCCAGGTCCCCAGTCTTCCGGTGGAATCATAGAAAAAGAGGCTTCAATCCACATTTCCAACCTGCAGCTTATCTGTCCCAAGTGTACCGATCCTGTAAGGATCTCAAAAAAGGTACTGGAGGACGGAACTAAGGTCAGGATTTGCAAGAAATGCGGTGAAGTCATTCCAACTGAGAGCAAGTAGCCTTCGGGAGGCAGATATCTGATGTTGCACGTTGAGGAGAAATATCAAAAGGAAGCTGTCCCCAGACTCATAGAAGAGTTCGGGTATAAGAACAAGATGCAGGTTCCAAAACTGGATAAGGTAGTGCTGAATATGGGGCTTGGAGAAGCTATTCAGAATCCCAAGATCCTGGATACAGCCACTGAGGAACTGGCACAGATAGCAGGACAGAGGCCTGTGATAACCAGGGCCAGAAAATCCATTGCTGCCTTTAAGCTCAGGGCCGGAATGCCCATCGGGTGCATGGTTACCCTGCGGGGCAAGCGCATGTATGATTTTCTTACAAAATTAATAAACATTGCAATCCCTCGTATCAGGGATTTTAGAGGTATTTCGCCAAAGGCCTTTGATGGTCGAGGAAATTACAGCCTCGGTATCCGGGAGCACATAATTTTTCCGGAAATTGACTATGACAAGATAGACAAGATCAAGGGGCTGAATGTCAGCATAGTAACCACTGCTGAATCAGACAAAGAGGCCTTTGTGCTTTTGGAAGCCATCGGAATGCCTTTCAGGAAGTAAAGTACAGGAGGGAGAATTGGCCAAAAAATCTTTAATGGAAAAGGCAAGAAGAGAACCCAAGTTCAAGGTTAGAAAATATAACAGGTGTCCCATCTGCGGCAGACCTCGTGCATTTCTCCGGAAATTCGGGCTCTGCAGAATCTGTTTCAGGAATATGGCTTCTCACGGCCTGCTCCCCGGTGTCACTAAATCAAGCTGGTAATATAGAAAGAAAAGGTACTTTGTTATGTCAATGACAGATCCTATAGCAGATATGCTGACAAGAATCAGAAATGCAGTCAGGGCTCGTCACGAAAAGGTTGATATCCCGGCTTCAAAGCTCAAGATGAATATTGCCAACCTCCTGAAAGAGGAAGGCTTCATAAACAGCCACCGGGTTATCAAGGATGGCAAACAGGGTATCATCAGGATTACCCTGAGGTATCATAGGGGTACACCCGTACTTCACAACCTGCAGAGAATAAGCAGGCCTGGCAGAAGGATATACGCAGACAAGGACGAAATACCCACCATACGCGGCGGGCTCGGCGTTGCGATAATATCAACCTCCAAGGGAGTGATGACGGATTTAACTGCCAAACAGCAGGGCATAGGCGGCGAAGTCGTCTGCGCTGTATGGTAATCTGGAGATAAATTTTGTCTCGAATAGGAAAACTACCTATAAAGATTCCCGGCGGCGTGAAAGTCGAGATACAGGGGCAGGAGATCAAGGTCCAGGGCCCCAAGGGAAAGCTTGCCAGGGAACTAAATCCCAAGGTGACCATAGAAAAGGACGGGGATACTCTTCATCTAAAGAGGAGTGACGACTCCAAGGCTACAAGGGCACTCCACGGACTGTCTCGCGCCCTGGTGGCCAATATGGTGACCGGCGTCAGCACCGGCTTTAAGAGGGAGCTCATAGTCACCGGTGTTGGATACAAGGTGGAAGAAAAGGGCAAGAAACTGGTACTTCACCTGGGATATTCCCATCCAATTGATTTCCCCCTGCCTGAAGGCATAGCAGCCAAGGTTGACAGGCAGAAGGAAATCAGGATTATCCTGGAGGGCTATGACAAAGAAGTCCTTGGCCTTACAGCAGCCAGGATTCGTGCATTTCGGCCACCAGAGCCATACAAGGGCAAGGGAATCAGATATTCCGACGAGGAAATCATAAGAAAAGCCGGCAAGGCTGCAGCAAAGTAAACATTCGGGTACTGCATAAATGGGAAAGACTAATCCAAGAAAGAAAGCTCGTTTCAGGCGGAAACTGCGTATACGCAAGAAGGTATTCGGTACTGGGGAGCGTCCGCGCCTTTCCGTGTTCCGGAGCAACCGTTACGTGGTGGCACAGCTCATTAATGATGAAAAGGGTGTAACCATAGTGTCTGCCTCCTCCATGGAAGGCGATATCAGGAATGCTCCTGATTCCGAGGGCGGCAAATGTGCAGCTGCCAAATCAGTGGGTAAGCTTATCGCAGACAGGGCAAGGGAAAAGGGCATTGAACAGGTTGTTTTTGACAGGGGAGGCTACCTCTATCATGGCAGGGTGAAGGCCCTGGCAGAGGGAGCCAGGGAAGGCGGCCTGGTTTTTTAACCGGCACTAAACTGGACAAGAGTCGATTTTATAAGGGGTTGGAGCTTGCAAGCATATAACGAACAAAAAGACTTGGAACTAATTGAAAAGATTGTCTTTATTAATCGAGTCGCCAAGGTAGTCAAGGGTGGACGGCGTTTTTCCTTCAGCGCTCTTGCAGTGGTAGGCGATGGCAAGGGTGGAGTGGGCTTTGCCATGGGCAAGGCAAAGGAAGTGCCGGAGGCCTTGAGAAAGGCTACAGAAAAGGCAAGAAAGGCCATGGTGAAGATTCCCATGGTAGGTACAACCATCCCCCACGAGATAATAGGGCATTTCGGTGCCGGAAGAGTGCTGCTCAAGCCTGCTCCTCCGGGTACCGGGGTTATTGCCGGTGCGGTGGTCAGAGCTATCATGGAGGCTGCGGGCATTCACGATGTGCTGACGAAATGTATTGGAACGAACAACCCCCACAATGTCTTGCGGGCCACCTTTAACGGGCTGAATGAAATCAAGGACTCTGTAAATAGGGCCAAGCTTCGGGGAAAGACCATAGGCCGCAGCGAGAAGGCAGCAGATTAGCAAGACAAGGTTCAGTTGACAAAAACAACCGTTTCCACTTTTGGAGAAGGAAATGATAACGCTTGATTCACTAACACCCCATGAGGGTGCCAAGAAAAAAAAGAAAAGGATAGGCCGTGGCCAGGGAAGCGGACACGGAAAGACTGCCTGTAAGGGGCAGAAGGGCCAGAAATCAAGGTCAGGGGCCTCTATTCCGGCAGGATTTCAGGGAGGCCAGATGCCCATCTACAGGCAGCTTCCCAAGCGGGGTTTTAAGAATCCCTTCAGGAAGGTTTACGGAGTGCTGAATGTCTCGACCCTGAATGCCATTGAGCATGACGGGGTCATAGACGTGGAATACCTCCAGCAGAGGGGCCTTGTAAGGAAGAGGGACAAGCTGGTCAAGGTCCTGGGCGACGGCGAAATCACCAAGGCTGTGAGGATCAAGGTTCATGCAGTCAGCAAGGCGGCCAGAGAAAAGATCGAAAAGGCTGGCGGCAGCATTGAAATCATCTCGTAGAAATTAAAAACCTTTTCATGATCAGGAGAACATAGGTGCTCAAAGGCGTAGAAGGTTTAGGAAATGTCCCTGAACTTAGAAAGAGAATAATATTTACTCTTCTAATGCTGGCGGTTTACAGGGTAGGCGTACAGATTCCTACCCCTGGAATAGATGCCCAGGCCCTTGCGTCTTTTTTCGCCAGAGCCCAAGGCACCTTGTTCGGCATGTTCGACATGTTTTCCGGTGGCGCACTCAAGAAATTTTCCATCTTTGCCCTGGGAATCATGCCATACATCAGTGCATCCATCATAATCCAACTCCTTCAAGTGGCAGTGCCCCAGCTTGAACAGCTTAAAAAGGAAGGAGAAGCGGGACGCAAGAAAATAAGCCAGTATACCAGGTATGGTACCGTGGGGCTGAGTGTTCTGCAGGGATTCGGCATCGCCATTGGTCTCGAGAGCATGATGGCACCTGGCGGGCTGCCGGTAGTTGCTCATCCGGGATGGTCTTTCCGTATTCTGACAGCACTCACCTTGATGTCCGGGACGGTTTTTCTCATGTGGCTTGGCGAGCAGATAACCGAGAGGGGAGTTGGAAATGGCATAAGTCTTATAATCTTTGCCGGTATTGTGGCCAGGATGCCGTCTGCCATCATTGATACCTTCAGGCTGATGAAGACAGGGGAAATAAACGCGGCATTCATGCTCTTTCTCCTGGTTATGATGGTGGCAGTTGTTGCCTTTATCTGTTTTATGGAAAGGGCCCACAGGCGTATTCCTATACATTATGCCAGACGGGTTATCGGCAGGAAGGTTTATGGCGGCCAGTCCACCCACCTGCCGCTCAAGGTCAATACAGCCGGTGTTATT
>QOAL01000231.1 GCA_003978135.1 Thermodesulfatator sp. | reverse complement strand
CCGCCATTTTTGTGATCAATTACGGCATACTTCTTGCTGGAACATTTTAAACAAAACAATTTTTACGACAATTACATAAGCACAAACTAAAAGAGGAAAATCTATGTATTGTCTAAAAAACCCCAACAGACCTACTCAGCCGGCAATCTGCAACAATTGCAGGAGAAAATGCGAAAGAGCAGGAAAACGCAGGGGTAAAGCAAAGGCCAAATAAGAACGCCGGGGATCGAGCCTCCCGCCCGTCTCCTTTTTTCTGCCGTCCGGGTATTTGACCAGGCCCAAACTGCTCAGGCCTGGGACTTTATAGCCCGTACGGCCTCTCCTCCTCCAGAAAAACTCTCTTCGGGAGAGGGGAAATCCCCGGCTTCTACCTCTTTCTTGAAACTCCTTAATGCCTCCTTTATTTGAGGCGACAGGTTTAGGTATCTCTTTACAAACTTGGGCGTGAATTTGTCGTAAAGCCCTAACAGGTCATTTGTCACCAAGACCTGACCGTCGCAATGCGGGCCGGCACCTATCCCAATAGTTGGAATATCCACATCCTTGGTGATGAGTTCAGCCAGGTCCGAGGGTATACATTCAAGAACAACAGAAAAGGCCCCTGCCCTGGCAACCGCCAGGGCGTCTTCATAGATGCCCCTGGCCCTTTCAATGTCCCTGCCCTGGACCTTGAATCCACCGAGACTGGCTGCTGTCTGGGGAGTCAGGCCAACATGGCCCATAACAGGGATGCCTGCTCTTACCAGTTTTTCAATTACAGGAGCCATATCTGTGCCGCCCTCGAGCTTTACTGCATCGCATCCAGCTTCCTTCAAGAATCTCGACGCATTCATCAGGGCATTATCCATATTGACCTGATAGGACATAAAGGGCATATCACCTACCAGGAGAGCGTCCGTCACTCCCCTGGACACTGCTTTGCAATGGTGCAACATTTCTTCCATGGTTACCGGTACTGTGGAGTCATAGCCAAGCATCACCATACCGAGTGAATCGCCCACCAGAATTATATCTATTCCAGAGGAATCAACCATCCTGGCAAGGCTGTAGTCATAGGCAGTCAGCATGGAAATAGGAGGACCGGATTTTTTTCTGGCCTTAATATCAACGGGTGTAATGTTCGCCATGATTAATCACCTCGAGTCCTAAAAAAACCGGTTAACAGAAAAAAGGCCCTGAAGACAGGCTGTAAGCCGGGTTCTGTATTCCATACACAATGGAATGATGATCATTCATCTAGGGTACCAGTCGCCTGGAACCTCTAGCAACCTACCCGGAGACTCAGGCGGGCCACCTTCAGTCATCTCCCTATTTGGTCTTGCTCCAGGTGGGGTTTACCAAGCCCGGAAGATCACTCTCCCGGCTGGTGAGCTCTTACCTCACCTTTTCACCCTTACCATGCCTATAGCATGGCGGTCTGTTTTCTGTGGCACTTTCCCTGGGGTCACCCCCGGTTCGCGTTACGAACCACCTTGCCCTGCGGAGCCCGGACTTTCCTCCTGCAGACCACACTGCAGGCGATCATCCGCCTGTCTTCAAGGCCTCGAGATAAAATTAGTCACTGTTCATGCACATTGCAAAGGCATGCCGTGACAGGAAACATTCCCAGTTTTTTTCATAGCCTGGGGACGAGCGATTTCTTTCAAGATTCACCAATAGCCGCTGTGCAGGCTACATAGTCTTTCTGGATAAATACCCGGACAATCCTACAAACTTGAGTGCGGCCAAAACTGGCTATCCCTTGGTGAAATCTTGAAAGAAACTGCTCGTCTCTTTTCGAAGCCATTAATTAGTAAGCCTGGCTTAGAGAGAGCGTAATCATGCTTTAGATAAGCGAACGGGACAAACCGGGATTGCTCACCGTGACCTTATCTTACGAAAGTTGCCGGCCCTTACAGCAACCATGTCGTTAAAACATTCGAAATACATAACCGGGTATCACACCTTCAGTGCATATATGATTCGCTGACATGAAGGACAAAACAGAAGTTTTTCATCTCTCAGCAAATCATTATACATCTGTGGAGGAATATTCATGTTACATGCGCTGCAAACACCTTCATCAACGGCTGCTACCACAATGCCTGCCCTTTTTTCCGCCAGAAACCTGTATCTTGCCATAAGATCGGGTTTCACCTCCTTGGCGACCTCATCCCGTTCGGCAGTCAGGGCTGCAATCTTTTTATCCATCTCCTTGCCGGCCTTGGAGATACGCTTCTTCTCTGCAGCCATCTCTTTCTTTAGCTTCTCAACCTCCTTGCCCTTTTCCTTTACCTGTGCCTTGAGTTCGTCTATTTCCTCGTCCAATTTGAGAATCTCATCCTCTCTTGCCTTATTGGACTTCTTGATTTCCTCTATCTCCTTGGAAAGAGCCTGGTATTCCCTGCTGTTCTTGACAGAGCTCATCTTCTGCTGGGATTTTTTAAGCCTTTCGGATTCCAGCTCCAGTTCATCCTCTACCTCGGTTTTTCGAGTTCGGATATCTGCCAATTTTTCCTTGAGTTCTGCGATTTCCGCATCCTTTTCAGCCATTAACTCCTTTAGGGCATTAAACCTGTCAGGCAGTTCGTCCTTTTCAAGCCCCAGTTTTCTGATCTCTAAATCTATGCCCTGTAGCCTGATGAGTGTAGAAAGTTCTGGTCTCAATTTATCAATCCCCTTTTAACAATGGTTACAAAAAATTCCTTGCTGATCCCACTACCATAATATCCGGTTATCATGGTTCCGACTTCCAGTATTTAAACGGTGACTGCTCTTCCTCAAATACTGCCACATCAAGCTGCCAGCCCTTCTCTTTGGATTTGGTTTCAAGAAATTCCCTCATGCTGAACACCACAGGCCTTTCTGTTTCAAAATGTCCGGCATCTACCACCAAGACACCCTGAGCCTGGGCCTCTCTGGCCGTACTGTGTTTTATTTCTCCGGAAACATAGGCATGGACCCCTCTATCAACAGCATCCTGAAAAAGGCTTGATCCCGAACCGGAACAAATGGCCACCTTCTCGATCTTTCCCTGTACTGTACCTGCCACTGCCATGCATTCCCTGCCAAGACTGCTGGCCACAGCACTGAGAAACTCGTCTGGATACATGGGTTCAGGAAGCTCCCCTATGCGCCCGAGCCCTAAATCCTTGTGTACAGAATTGGGCACCAGAGGCTCCAGATTTTCAATCCCGATCAGGGCAGCAAGACGGTCATTTACCCCGCCCCTGGCCGAATCAAGATTTGTGTGCATTGAAACAACAGCAATTTCATGACGCAAAAAACCCGCCAGTAGGCGGGCAGTAGTCTGGTTAAGATTTAGACAGGTAAGAGGTGTAAATATGAGCGGATGATGTGATATGACAATATCAGCCTTTACCTTTAAAGCAAAAGCGAGGGTCAGAGGTGTGACATCCAAAGACAGGACTGCCCTTTTAACAGGCCAATAGGGATAGCCAACCTGCAGACCAACATTGTCCCAGTCTTCGGCAAGCTCTTGCGGCGCCCAGGAGAAAAACTCCTGAATTAAGTCATTAACTGTAGGGACCATATTACCTGATTACATTAAAAAAGGTGCAATTTTTCATTGCACCTATCATAAAATCCTTAAAAAGTCCTTTTATACAGCAGCATATTGTATTTCTGCCTTCCTGCAGGCACATTTTGAAAATGCCTACTGTTCTAATGTTCCAGACCCTGGGCTCAAAGGGCCTGATTGGGCCCACCAGGATTCGAACCTGGGACCAACCGGTTATGAGCCGGTGGCTCTGACCAACTGAGCTATGGGCCCTGACCTGAAGTGATCAATATATCCAGGCATGACAAATTGTCAAGATCATCTGAACCATCCATTGCTGCTGTCAAGAACGGCTATGCTTTGTCCGCATGAGTTTGCATCAACATGGATTGGACCAGGGAAGCAGCCCTGTGTGCAGCGCCTGGCTTTCCAAGAAGGCCCACGATTTCGTCCAGTTGTCTTATCATGGCTGTTCTGGCCTCATGGTCTTCCAAGAGCCTGAGGGCTTGATCACACAAATTCTCAGGTATGGCTTTATCTTGCAGGATTTCCGGTACCACTTGCCTGCCGGCAATCAGGTTGACCAGACTCACCCACTTGACCCTTACCAGAAGCCTGCCGGCAAAATATGTTAAGGGCGCCAGCCTGTAGGTAACAATCATGGGCACCCTCAAAATTGCGGCTTCAAGGGTCACCGTTCCGGAAGCTGCAATGACAAGGTCCGAGGCCGCCATGGCATCATGGGCACTGTCTCGAACAAGATACACCTCAAGCTTGGATGACTTGGTAAAATCCCTAACGCCTTTGTTGATAAATCTTTCAATATCGCCGGAAAGGCCCGGGGCCAGGGGAAGACAAAAAGAACAGTCTGGATGCTGCCGGGATATTTTTCCAGCAGTCTTTAAAAAAAGGTTCAGATGACGCCTAATCTCTCCGGATCTGCTGCCGGGCAGCAAACAGACCAGACGAGCTGAACCTGGTATGGAAAATTTATTGAAAAACTCTTCACGGGACATGCGTGGTTTTACTGAATCTAAAAGGGGATGGCCGACAAATTCAACGTCTATTCCGTAATTCCTGTAGAAATCCTTCTCAAAGGGAAGGATAACTGCCATTCTGTCAACGAGCCTTTTTATTTTTCTGACCCTTCCCTGCCTCCAGGCCCAAATCTGGGGACTTATAAAATAGAAAACAGGAATGCCCAGGGCCTTTGCTTTTTTCGCTATAAGCAGGTTGAATTCAGGAAAATCTACCAGAATGAGAAGGCTCGGTCTTTCACTTTCAAGCCAGTTCACAACCCTTCTGTACGCCTTTAAAATGGGACGGATGTGATGCAAGACCTCGACGGCACCAACCACTGAAAGCTCTGAACTTCTGACAATAATCCTGGCTCCAGCCCTCTTGAGACCCTCGCCACCTACAGCATAAACACGAAGATCTTGATTAAGCAGCTTGAGATTTCGTACCAGGTCTGCGGCATGCTGATCTCCTGATGCCTCTCCTGCTATCAGAAATATCTTCTCACAAGACATTTGAGATGCCGGAAGATTCCAGCCCTTGGCTTATGGCCTCATTGATGTCCAGTGCCAGGGAAAGGGCCCTAAGTCCTGCACTGCCATCCACTTTGGGTATCAGTCCCTGCCTTACGCAGCGAACAAAATCCCTGAGTTCCAAATCCAGTATGTCCACCTTCTCATGGGTGAGAAACTCAGGCTTCATGGAAGAGAACGTATTAGATGCCGACCTGTCTGCAGTAACTATGAGATTGTTTCTCTGGCTGCAGTCAGCCGAGATGTAACAACCTGATTGGAAAACCCTTATCCTTCTCAGATCTTTCAAAGAGATCCGGCTGGCCGTAAGATTTGCAGTACAGCCGTTTTCAAATATCAATCGTACATTGGCAATGTCTATCCTGGGAGTGAGGACAGGAACACCAGCAGCCCTTATTTCTTTCACCGGGGCCTTTACAAGGGAGAGTACAATATCTATGTCGTGGATCATAAGATCCAGTACCACGTCAACATCAGTAGCTCTGGGCTTGAATCCGCTGAGTCTGTGGCCTTCTATGAAAAGGGGCTCAGTGACCCGCTTTTCCAAGGTCACTATGGCGGGATTGAAGCGTTCCAGGTGACCCACCTGAAGTACCAGACCCTTTTTTTCAGCAAGATCTATTAGCTCGACCGCCTCCTGCCGGGTAGTAGTCATGGGTTTTTCCAGGAGGATATGCACACCCTTCTGGAGGAGGTTACGTGCCACCTCATGATGAAGGGTAGTTGGCACCACTACAGAGGCCAAATCTATTTTTTCAGGAATGTCCTCAATTCTGGAATATGCTGTTGAACCCACCTCTTCTGCAACAAGCCTGGAGCGTTCTTCATCCACATCCACCACTGCCAGCAGGTCAACTTCCTCCATGGCAGCATATTTCTGGGCATGAAACCTGCCAAGATATCCTGCCCCTATAACTGCAGCCTTCATATGCCTATTTCTTTTCATGTGTTTTCAGGTTCGACACCGATTATGGCAATACCATGCTTGTCTGCAAGCTCTACGGCATCCCGGCGATCGAAGAAAAGGGATTTCCCCGCCTCGGCAGCCAATACCTTGGCGCCAGCCTCTATCATGGCTTCTATGGTTTTTGTACCAATGGCAGGCAGGTCAAACCTGGTATCCTGTGTGGGCTTGCAAATCTTTATAACTACTGAGCCAGGACCGCCAAGCCTGCCTCCCCTTTTTATGGTCTCGTCAGTCCCCTCAATGGCCTCTACGGCCAGCACTGAACCATCTTGCACTACTATGCACTGGCCGATGTCCAGTCTTCCTATCTGTCTCGCCAGCTCCAGGCCGAAGACGATATCATTTTCTTCCTCTTCAGAAGGTGCCCTTCTGGTCAGGACGCCTTTGGGGAATAAAAGATCTGAAAGAAGCCAAGTATAAGAAAGAACCCTCATGCCTTCCATCTCAAGCTCTCTTGCCAGTGCCCTGAGAATTTTGTCGTCCAGGTGGCCTTTCATTTTTTTCCATAGGGCAAGGGCCCGAAGATCAGGACGTATATCAAAAAATATCCTGGTCTTGGTAATGGTGCCGGCGAATACCAGACCTGCCACATGAGTTTTTTTGAA
>QOAL01000022.1 GCA_003978135.1 Thermodesulfatator sp. | reverse complement strand
AATGCTCCTGAAATAAAAAGGGGCTGTTTTCACAGCCCCCTGCTTATTGTCTCAAGGACAACCTGAAAGTCCGATCTTCCCTTTAAATATCATAGTACAGGAAGAACTCATATGGATGGGGACGAAGCTTAACTTCATTAACCTCGTTCTCTGTCTTGTACTCCAGCCACATGTCAATCACATCCTGGGTAAACACGTCTCCCTTGAGCAGGAATTCATGGTCTTTGCTCAATGCATCCAGTGCTTCATCAAGTGAGCCGGGCGCAGACGGGATGTTTGCCAGCTCTTCTGGCGGAAGGTCATAGATGTTCTTGTCAAGGGGTTCACCTGGATCAATCTTGTTGTCTATGCCGTCCAGGACAGCCATCAGCATGGCCGAGAACGCCAGGTAACCGTTACAGGACGGGTCAGGCGTACGGAACTCGATCCTCTTGGCCTTTGGAGATGCAGAGTACATGGGCAGCCTGATGGCAGCGCTTCTGTTCCTGCTTGAATAAGCAAGGTTTACAGGAGCCTCAAAGCCGGGTACCAGCCTCTTGTAAGAGTTGGTGGACGGGTTGGTGAATGCGCAAAGAGCGCGGCAGTGTTTTAGAATGCCGCCAATGGCATACATTGCCATTTCAGACATCCCGCCATACTTGTCACCGGCAAACATGGGCTGGCCGTCCTTCCAGATGCTGATGTGTGTATGCATGCCTGTGCCGTTGTCACCAAAAAGGGGCTTGGGCATAAAGGTGAGGGTCATGCCGTTCTTTACGGCAATGTTCTTGAGAACATATTTGAACCACATGAGCTGGTCGCCCATCTGGAGAAGCGGCTTGAAACGCATGTCGATTTCAGCCTGGCCTGCTGTTGCAACTTCATGATGCTGGCATTCGGTGTCAATGCCCAGGGCCTCCAGGGTCAGGAGCATCTCTGTTCTTATGTCCTGGAGTTTGTCAGTAGGGGGAACTGGAAAGTAACCTTCCTTGTGGCGGGGCTTGTAACCAAGGTTGGGGCATTCATCCCTGCCGGAGTTCCAGATACCTTCAATGGAGTCCACTTCGTAGAAGCAACCGTTAGAGGCGTTGTCAAAACGGATGTCATCAAAGATGAAGAATTCCGCCTCGGGGCCAAAGTAGGCAGTGTCGCCAACGCCTGTGCTCTTGAGGTAGGCTTCGGCCTTTTTGGCGATATTTCTGGGGTCCCTGCTGTAAGCTTCCCTGGTGACCGGGTCAACAATGTCTCCGATGAGAACCAGGGTGGGCTCTTCGAAAAATGGATCCATCTGTGCAGTTGAGGCATCTGGAACAACGAGCATGTCGCTTGCATGGATGGGCTGCCAGCCCCTGATGCTGGAACCGTCAAATCCAAAGCCGTCCTCAAAGGAACCCTCATTGAGTTCGGTTGATGGCACAGTAAAATGCTGCCAAACTCCTGGAAAATCCAGAAATCTCAGGTCGACCACCTTGATGTTTTTTTCCTTGATAAGATCTAATACTTCTTTCGGGGTCATAGAAAATCTCCTCCTTTTTGAATAAAAATTAGTTGAATCCTTTTATCACATTAAAAGGATAATGAAAATTATTTTTCCTAAATCAGGCAGCTCTTTGCCGCATAAAGAAGTGCATTTTTTACCTCGTCTGTAAGGTCTGTGTCGTCAAGGCGTTCTCCCAGGCTGTCCAGGACATAGAAGACATCCACCACCTGGTCTGCACTGGTGCCTATTTTTGCCTTGTAAATGTTGATGTCAAACTCGGCCAGGGTCTTTGTAACACTGTACAGAAGGCACGGAGAATCCTGTGAATATATTTCGATTATGGTGAAAAAATCAGACTGTTCATTGTCAATGATTACCCTGGGTTCCCTCGTTATGGAGAGCTTGTGATGGGTACCTGAAAGGCTGGCAAACTTTGCAGCAAGCCTGTGGGAAAGGCTGAGCCTGTTTCGCAGAACCTTCCTCAGGTCTGATTCCACGCGTGGCCAATCCACTTCCTGGAACGGCCTGTCTATGTCCGACCTGACATCGAGAACGTCCACCACAGTACCGTCCTTGAGTGTGAATATCTGGGCCTGCAGTATGTTAAGGCTGTACAGTGTGAACAGGCCGGAGATCTTGGCAAGAAGGCCGGTGCGGTCCTTGGTCATCAGAAGGATGGACCAGTAATTTCCCCGATCCTCGGGCATGACCAGAACCTCCCTGGTTGCCAGTTCCTGCCTGAGTTCAAGATGCTTTACCACTGCCTCCGGGGTGAAACTGAGAAGATAGTCTTCCGGCAGGATATCTATTATGTCTTTCTTATGTGATTCAAGCAGGTTGCAAACCTTGTCCTTCATCCATTCCACAGCAGCGATCCTGTCTGGATCGATGAGTTCATGCTGCTCCAGCAGGTGGGCTATCTTGTGATAGACTTCCAGCATCAGGGCCTGTTTCCACTCTGTCCAGACGTTTGGGCCAGTCGCTATGGAATCTGCTATGGTAATGAGGTAGAGCATGTTCAGCCTTTCCATGCTTTTAATGTGCCTGGCAAATTTCAATATGAGGGATTCATCTTCCAGGTCCCTCCTTGTGGCGTTGTCAATGAGAAAGAGGTGATTTGCCACGAGAAAGGAAAGGGTCTCCTTTTGTTCCTGGGACAGGGAAAGACGATCTGCAATGGCCTTGACAATTTCGCCACCTTTTTTTGCGTGTCTTCCTCCAAGGCCCTTGCCAATATCGTGTAAAAGTGCTGCTAAAAACAGCACATCCATGTCCTTTATGCCTGCAAAGATATCTTGATGTCTTTCCCGCAGCTTGTTCAGGCATACCACTGTTTCCACCAGGTGCCTGTCAACAGTATTCACATGGTACACGTCGTGGAGTGCCAGTGCTCGAAGGTGCGCAAACTCAGGGATGTAAAAGCATAACAGCCCTGTATCAAGCATTTGAAGCAGTGAGCGTGGTGAGTCAGAGGTCTTGAGTGTTTCCAGGAAATACCTTGCACATCTTTTGGAACTTCTTATTTTTTCCGGCAGTTTTTCCACCAGGCCTGTAATCAGCCTCCTGGAACGATAGTGAAAGGGAATATGCTCTGCGGATGAAATTGCAAAGGCCTTGAAGATGAGATAGGGCTTTTGGAGCAGATGCTCCTGGTCTCTAAAGAGTATCTTGTTGTTCAAGACCTCTATACCCGGTGCGGCTTCTCGTACAGGACCCTTTGAGCTGGCAGGATTGATTACATCTTCAACATGTTCGAAAAAGAGATCCGAGGCCGTTGCAACCTCCTGGAGGTCCGTATGTACCCTTTTCATGAATTTTTCAACTCCAAGGCTTTCCTTGGAGTCATAGATCCTCAGGAGCTTGGCTATTTCCTCTTGATATTCGAAAAAAAGCCTGTCGTTTTTTCTGCCGCTGGTATAATGGAGCCTGTTTCTTATGATAATCAGGTCATTTTTGGCCTTCTCCAGTGTTTCGAATTCCTGTTGGTTTAAAAGCCCTGACTCACGGAATTCATCAGGAGATCCCAGGCCAAAAAGGACCTTTCCGGTCCAGAACATTGCCTGCAGGTCCCTGAGACCTCCACGGCTTTCCTTGATGTTCGGCTCAAGCAGGTAGGTATGATTGCCGAACCTTCGATGTCTTTCTGCCCTGTGGGCCATCATGTCCTGAACAAATGTTTTTCTGGTGCCCCGGTCAAAGCTTTTCCAGAAATTTTCTGACAATTTTGTAAAAAGCTTTTCATCTCCACAAACAAGCCTGGCATCCAGAAGGGCGACCTGGAAGAAAAAGTCCTTGTTCATGTCTTCCATGCAGGCCTTCACGGTCCTTACTCCGTGACCCACCTCAAGGCCTGCATCCCAAAGGGGATAGAATACGGCTTCCGTGACCTTTTCTATGAGTTGTTCCGAGCTCTCGTCGTAAAGAAGCAAAAGATCTATGTCTGAGAAAGGAAATAACTCCCTTCTGCCATAACCACCCAGCGCCACAAGGGCTATATTGGATATCTTTCCATAAAGAGATTCGGTAAGGCGCTGACGAATGAATTCATCCACCAGGGCGGAATGGTGTACAAGAAGTTCCTTCCCGGACAGGCCCTGCTCCCAGAAGGCAGCCAGGGCCTGCCTGGGGGATAGAAACTTGATTAACTCCTTTTCAGCAATGGCAGTTTCCAATACGTTACCCAAATCGGCTTGTTTTATTAGATGGCATCCTTGCCGTGTTCACCGGTTCTTACCCTTATTACATCCTCCACCGGCAGCACGAAGATTTTCCCATCACCGATTTTTCCTGTATTGGCCGAGCTCCTTATCTTTTCCACTACCTGTTCCACAATATTAGCATCCACGATAAGCTCGATCTTGATCTTGGGGATAAAATCCACAACGTATTCGGCACCGCGATAGATTTCCTTATGGCCCTTCTGCCGGCCGTGGCCCTTGACCTCTGAAATTGTCATGCCGGTGATGCCGATTTCGTTTAGGCCTTCCTTTACGTCATCGAGTTTAAAGGGCTTGATTATTGCCTCGATTTTTTTCATGATTTGCCTCCGTTATTGAGTATATCCGATTTCACTATGCTGGGTCAGATCAAGACCCATGATTTCATCTTCTTCACTTACCCTGAGACCCACGGTAATGTCCACTATTTTAAGAATAACCAGGCTCATGACCAGGGAATATAAAATGGACGCACCTGCACCCGCTGCCTGTATTAAAAACTGCTGCGCATTTCCAAAGAACAGCCCGTCGGCACCACCGGGGTTCCAGTAAACCGATGCAAAAAGACCTGTGGCAAGCGCACCCCAGAGCCCCCCGATTCCATGGACTGCAACCACGTCCAGTGCGTCGTCATAGCCGAATTTTGTCTTCATGAAAATGGCAGAGTAACACAGAGCGCCAGCCACAATACCAATGATGACGGCTGATACCGGGCCTACAAAACCTGCGGCCGGAGTAATGGCCACCAGGCCTGCTACGGCTCCTGATGCAGCCCCGAGGGTGGTGGGTTTGCCCTGGATTATCCATTCAGCAATGACCCAGGACAAGAGGGCAGCTCCGGTAGCCAGGTGTGTTGTAAAAAATGCCAGGGTGGCGATTTTCCCGGCGCCGAGTGCGCTTCCGGCATTAAACCCAAACCAGCCAAACCACAGTATGGCTGCTCCAAGCACTGTCATGGGCAGGTTATGAGGATGAAATGCCTCCTGTCCCCAGCCTTTTCTCTTGCCAAGGAAAATGGCTGCTGCCAGGGCAGCACAGGCTGAATTGATATGTATTACCGTCCCGCCTGCAAAATCCAGTGCACCGAGCTTTCCGAGCCAGCCTCCCTGCCCCCAGACCCAGTGGCACACGGGAAAGTAGACAAATGTACTCCAAAGGGCCGTGAAGAGAATGAATGCAGGAAACCGCATCCTTTCAGCATATGCACCTGAAATCAATGCAGGGGTGATGATTGCAAACATGAGCTGGAAGGCGCAGAAAAGGATATCAGGAATGGTATCGGAATACGGCCCGGGATCGAGTCCGACACCCTTGAGCCCCATCCAGTCCAGGTTACCTATGAACCCGCCGATGTCCGGTCCGAAGGCAAGGGAATAGCCATATAGTACCCAGATTATGGACACCAGTCCAAGGCAGAAGATGCTGTGCATTATGGTGCTCAAGACATTTTTCTGTCTAACCAGCCCACCGTAAAATAGAGCCAGCCCCGGCGTCATAAACATAACCAAGGCAGTGGCTATCAGCATGAAAGATGTATCCGCAGCGTTCATTGATTTTTCCTCGTCAAATTATTCGTTGTAGGCTGTTTCGCTGTGTTGTGTGAGATCCAGCCCTTGAACCTCGTCTTCCAGGGATACCCTCAGGCCAAATAGAGCATTTACTATTTTCAAGAGAACGAAGCTGACGGCAAAGGCATAGACAAGTACCACGACTATGCCAAATACCTGGGTTGCAAAAAAGCCTGGATTTCCAGCCAGCAGGCCGTCTGCACCATCGGGATTGACAAGCTTTGATGCAAATATGCCTAGGCAAAGGGTGCCAACCAGGCCCCCCAGGCCGTGAATCCCCACCACGTCCAGGCTGTCATCATAGCCAAGCCTGTTTTTCATTGATACGGCCAGGTAACACAGGGCTCCGGCGATGAGGCCAATGATTATAGCTGGTACAGGGCCAACAAAGCCTGCCGCCGGAGTAACGGTGGCAAGGCCGGCAATAGCTCCAGATGCAGCACCCAGGGTGGTGGCATTGCCCTGTTTTATTTTTTCCATAAGGCACCATGAAGCCATTCCCGCCATTCCTGCCAGGTGGGTGGCAACGAATGCCGTGGCTGCTATGCCGTTTGCTGCCAGGGCACTGCCGCCGTTGAAGCCGTACCAGCCGACGCCTACTATCGCCACATCCCTCAAGGGTTAACACCTAGAAATTAGGTTGGGGAGTGGAGGATTAAGGATTCAAAATATACTAAACTATACTTTTGCGATAAATTATGTTCCTGTGTTGTGGGGTTTAGAGGGGGAGAAGCACCATTAACGCTGCTATCGCCATCAAAGCTATCCACGCCTTAAGGCTATAGCTAAATACCTTCCAACCGTCGAGGGGGGGTAGGGGTAGCAGGTTGAATGCAGCCAGCCAAGCATTAATCTTAAACCCCATGTATCCGATTAGCCTTAGGATGCCTCCAAACTGGGATACTGGGTAGAAGAGGAGTGCTATGGCGATGTTTGCGAGG